>CAZTUT010000013.1:0-34897 GCA_964616395.1 uncultured Burkholderiaceae bacterium | reverse complement strand
ATCGGCGTGCTGATCACCGACCACAACGTGCGCGAGACGCTGGGCATCTGCGACCACGCCTACATCATCAATGAAGGCGAGGTACTGGCGGCGGGCCGCCCCGAGGAGATCGTGGCCAACGAGTCGGTGCGGCGGGTCTATCTGGGCGAGCACTTCCGGATGTAGCGCCGCGCGCCGCTGGACGGCGCCATGCATGCGATGAAAGCCGGACTCCAGCTCAGATTCGGTCAGCACCTGGCGCTGACCCCGCAGTTGCAGCAGTCGATCCGGCTGCTGCAACTGTCAACGCTCGAGCTGAACCAGGAAATCGAGCAGGCGTTGGTCGAAAATCCGCTACTGGAGCGTCTCGACGATCCGCTGGCCACGGCGCTGCGCGTAGCGGCCGATGGCGCGATCATCGGCCCATCGTCACAGGTGACCACCACGTCGACGTCGGCGACCGCCGACGCGGGCGGCGATGACGTGGCCGCCGAACCGGCAGGCGCCGACGAGCCGCTGGCCGACTGGGGCGCTAGCAGCAGTCGCGGCGAGCGCGACGATGACGACGGCAGTCCGCTGGACTGGGCCAGCGCCACGCCCACGCTGACCGAACACCTGCTGGAGCAGCTTGCAACCACGCGCGCCAGTGCCCGCGACCGCGTACTGGTCGAGATGCTGATCGATGCGCTCGACGAAAACGGCTACCTGACCTGCACGCTCGATGAAGTGTGCGCACTGTGCCCGTCCGAGGCGCAGGTCGAGTTCGAGGAAGTGACCGCCGCGCTGGCGCTGCTTCAGAGCTTCGATCCGCCCGGCGTCGGCGCACGCTCGCCGGCCGAATGCCTGCGGCTGCAGATCGATGCGCTGCCGGTCACGCGCGCCGGTCTGCCGGCCGCAGCCATCGAGGCACTGCGGCTGGCGCGCTGCATTGTCAGTGACCACCTGGCACTGCTGGCGGCGCGCGACTTCGTTCGCCTGCGGCGGGTCCTGGAGGTCTCGGACGAGCAATTGCGCGCTGCACAGCAGGTAATTCTTGGATTGAACCCGCATCCGGGCGTAGGCTTCAGCCAGAGCCGCACGGACTACGTGGTCCCCGACATTCACGTGCGACGCAAGAGTGGCCGTTGGGTGGCTCAGTTAAACCCCGATGTCATGCCGCGGCTGCGCGTGAACCCAGACTACGCAGCCGCGGTCAAAGCCGAACGCAGGACCGACAGGAACAAGGAAGACGCCTCGTGGTCAACCCGGCTCCAGGAAGCTCGCTGGCTGATCCGCAACATGCAGCAGCGCTTCGACACCATTCTCCGGGTGTCGCAGGCGATCGTGGAGCGCCAGTCGAACTTCTTCACCCATGGCGAGATCGCCATGCGGCCGCTGGTGCTGCGGGAAATCGCCGACACAGTCGGCCTGCACGAATCCACGATCTCGCGCGTGACGACGGGCAAGTACATGGCCACGGCCTTCGGCGTTTTCGAACTGAAGTACTTTTTCGGCAGCCATGTGGCCACCGAAGCAGGCGGCGCCGCGTCGTCGACCGCGATCCGGGCGCTAATCCGTCAATTGATAGGAGCTGAAGACCCCAAGAATCCCCTTTCCGACAGCCGTCTGGCCGAACTGCTGGGCGAGCAGGGCATCATGGTGGCGCGGCGTACGGTCGCCAAGTACCGCGAGGCCCTGAAGATCGGACCGGTGGCGCTGCGCAAGTCGCTGTAGCCGCGCCCGGGTCCGCGCCCTTCGTGCAATCGTCAACCTTGCCAAGGAACAACGCATGAACCTGATCATCCATGGGCACCACGTTGAAGTGACTCCGGCGCTGCGCAGCTATGTCGAGGAAAAGCTCGGCCGCATCCACCGCCACTTCGACAGCGTGATCGATGCCGATGTCGTGCTGTCGGTCGAGGACAAGCTACGCCAGAAGGCCGAGATCACGCTGCGCGTGCGCGGCAGCAGCCTGCACGCCGAGCACACGAACGGGGACATGTACGCCGCCATCGATGCGCTGATGGACAAGCTCGACCGCCAGGTGCTGCGCCACAAGGACCGGGTGCGCAACCACGACCACGAGCCGCTCAAGCATCGCCACGCCGAACCCTCTTGAACTGGCTGCGGCGTATCGCGTCCGGCCCGCCCTGCGGCGGGCCTTTTTGTTGGCTGGCGGCAACAGGGAAAGCAGAGTACAGCCTCTTGCTGCAACGCGAAAAATCGGGACTACACTCCGCATCCTTTCGGGCCGGACGGTCCCGCAAGACCCCCAACAGCAGCGCGTTCCAATGACACAGATCTCGCGATTGCTCCCGCAGGCCAACGTCCTGCTCGACCTCGAAGCGTCGAGCAAGAAGCGTGTTTTCGAGCAGGCGGGCCTGCTGTTCGAGAACAACCATGGCATCGCGCGCGCGAAGGTCTTCGACAGCCTGTTCATGCGCGAACGCCTGGGCTCGACCGGGCTCGGTCAGGGTGTGGCGATCCCGCACGGCCGCATCAAGGGACTGAAAGAGGCGATTGCCGCCTTTGTCCGGCTCGCCGAGCCCGTGGCTTTCGACGCCCCCGACGGCAGGCCGGTCAACCTGCTGGTGTTCCTGCTGGTCCCGGAACAGGCGTCGCAGCAGCACCTCGACCTGCTGTCCGAACTGGCGCAAATGCTGTCGGACAAGGCCTTCCGCGAACGACTGGCCACCGCGCCCGACGCCGCCACGCTGCACAGCCTGCTGGCCACCTGGCAGCCCGTCAGGCCCGACTGAGTCGCGCGCCAGCGAACACGGGCCGGGCTATCCTTTGACGATGCCCACTGTCGCATCCCTGTTCGAAGACAACCGCGAGTCGCTGCAACTGGCCTGGATCGCCGGACAGGCGGGCGGCGGGCGCGGCTTTCGTCTGAACGAGGGGATCGAGGTCGATGCAGCCGACCTGGTCGGCCACCTGAATCTCATCCACGCCACGCGCCTGCACGTGATCGGCGTACTCGAACTGGCCTACATCGACGGGCTTGAAGGAGGCCGTCGCGCGCACCTGGCTGCCGAGTTCACCGCCGGCAAACCGCTAGGCCTGATCGTCGCCGAGGGTCTGGCCGTGCCGCCACCGCTGCTGACGGCAGCGGAATCCGCCGGCATCCCGGTGTTCACCTCGCCGGCCGCCGCGGCGCGCGTGATCGACATGCTGCGCATCTACCTGAACCGGGTGCTGGCGCCGCATTGCACGATGCACGGCGTGTTCATGGACGTGCTGGGCATGGGGGTGCTGATCGCCGGCGAGTCGGGGGTCGGAAAAAGCGAACTCGGGCTGGAGCTGATCAGCCGCGGGCACGGACTGGTGGCCGACGACGTGGTCGACTTCGCCCGTATCTCGCCCGACACCATCGAGGGCCGCTGCCCGGCGCTGCTTGCCAATCTGCTCGAAGTACGCGGCCTCGGCCTGCTCGACATCAAGGCGATCTTTGGCGAGACCGCGGTGCGCCGGAAGATGAAGCTGCGGCTGATCGTCGAATTGCGGCGCAGCAGCGCGACCGAATCGATGGACCGTCTGCCACTGGCCGGCACCAGCGTCGCCGTGCTCGGACTGGCCGTTCACAAGGTCGTGATCCCGGTGGCAGCCGGCCGCAACCTCGCGGTGCTGCTCGAAGCCGCGGTGCGCAACACCATCCTGAAGCTGCGTGGCATCGATACGCTGGGTGAGTTCCAGGCACGCCAGCTCAACGCGATGCAGAACCCGCCGGGCGCCTGAGCGCCGCGACTGGCACGTTGCGGACTGTCAACCGACGGTGCTGTAATCGCGTTTTCACAACAACGTCGGCGCATCAGCCGGCACCCACCCCTGGAGGAGAAGACCATGTTCAAGCCGCTGTTGATCGCCGCCTGCATCGCACTGCCGCTGAGCGCCGTGGCTGCCGAGGAAAAGAAGCCCACCCCACAGCAGCAGAAGATGGGGGCGTGCAACAAGTCGGCCGGTGAAAAGAAGCTCGAGGGCGACGCCCGCAAGGCCTTCATGAAGGAATGCCTGTCGGCCGGCGGCGGTGCCGAGGCGCACAAGATGACCCAGCAGGAAAAGATGGGCGCCTGCAACAAGACCGCCGGCGAGAAGGCGCTCAAGGGCGACGAGCGCAAGAAGTTCATGTCCGACTGCCTGAAGGGCTAACGGAAGGGCTGATACGCAACGTCAGCCCGCAACCGGCTGGCTTGCGCCGGCTAGCAGCACAGATCGGGGCGCGCAAGCGCCCCGATCGCTTCTGGGAGGCCGCCGGAGTCAGGTTGCTGTCACGATGCGCGCGCACGCGCGCATGCAACAATTCAGGAATGCGACTCATCATCGTCTCCGGCATGTCAGGCTCCGGCAAGTCCGTGGCCCTGCATCTGCTCGAGGATATTGGCTACTACTGCGTCGACAATCTGCCGCTGCAGTTCCTGCCCGATGTGGCCGTGCACCTCGACCGCGCCGGCTATCACGACCTCGCCGTCTCGGTCGATGCGCGATCCGAGGCCGCGCTGGGCGACCTGCCAACGCTGGTCGCCGGCCTGCGTGGCACCGGCTACGACGTCAAGCTGCTGTTCCTGACGGCCTCCAACACCGCGCTGACGCAGCGTTACTCGGAATCCCGCCGCATCCACCCGCTGGCGCAGCGGCTGCGCAAGCTGCGCGCCGACCGCGCGGAGCCGACGCTGGCCGAGTCCATCGCGGCCGAGCGCGAGATCCTGGCACCGCTGATGTCGATCGCGCACACGATCGATACCGGCGAACTGCACCCGAACACGCTGCGCCAGTGGATCCGCGAGTTCGTCGACTCCCCGCGCGTGAACCTGACGCTGGCCTTCGAGTCGTTCCCGTACAAGGGTGGCCTGCCGTTCGCTGCCGACCTCGTGTTCGACGTGCGCAATCTGCCCAACCCGTATTACGACAAGGCGCTGCGACCGCTGACGGGTCTCGATCAGCCGGTGATCGATTTCCTGCAAGCGCAGCCGTCGGTCACGGCCATGGTCGATGACATCGCAGGTTTCATCGCCAAGTGGCTGCCCGGCTATCTGGCCGACAACCGCCACTACATCACCGTGGCCATCGGCTGCACCGGCGGACAGCACCGCTCGCCCTACGTGGTCGAGCAGCTTGCGCGCCGCTTCGCCGATCGCGAAACCGTCCTGGTGCGCCATCGCGCGCTGAACCGGTCCGGTGCCCTGCGCGGCCCGGTAGCCAGCTGAGCCCCTTCGCTGCCGGCATCCGATGCGGATCGCGCTGTTCCCCCTGAAGACCGTGCTGTTTCCCGGCGGCGTGCTGCCGCTGCGCGTGTTCGAGGCGCGCTACATGGACATGGTGCGTGACTGCATGCGCGAGGACGCACCGTTCGGCGTCTGCCTGATCACGCAAGGTGGCGAGACCGGCCAGCCGGCGCAGACCGAAGAGATCGGCTGCCTGGCCCGCATCGGCGACTGGGACATGCAGCAGCTCGGTGTACTCAACATCCGCTGCCGCGGCATCCAGCGCTTCCGCATCATCGAACGCTCGGTTGACTCAAACGGCCTGCAGCGCGCCGAGGTCGACCTGCTCGATGCCGACGATGACGAGCCGCTGGCCCCCGAGTACGAGCCCTGCGCCAACCTGCTGCGCAAGATCATCGACGACCAGCGCGCGCAGGCCGGCAGCGATGAGGCCGATGCGGCCGAGCTGCCCTTCGATCCGCCATTCGTGCTGGGCTCCAGCAGCTGGGTCGGCAATCGGCTGTGCGAAGTGCTTCCCGTTCCGCTGAAGGCCAAGCAGAAGCTGATGGAACTGAGTGATGCCCGCACCCGCCTCGACATCCTGGTTCAGTACCTGAAACAGCACAAGATCATCGGTTAATCACGCTGCGCGATGTGTTCGTCGCGCACGTGCAGCAGCAGGGTTCGCAGCGGCGCCGGCAACGCAAGCGACTCCAGCGCATCCAGCCGCTCCCAGCGCCAAGCGGGCTCGGTCACCCGGGTCGGCGCCTTGTGCAGGCGGAGTACCTGCGGCACGAACTCCAGCGTGAAATGGGTGAACGCGTGGCGGCGGGGCTGCATGGGCAGCAGCGCGGCCCCGCTCACTGCCGGCCCCAGCGCCGGAAGCGCGCCATGCAGAGCCTCGATTGACGCAAACTGCGGCAGGCTCAGCAGCCCGCCCCAGAGTCCGGCCGGCGGCCGCTGTTCGAGCAGCACCGCACCGTCATGCAGCACCATCAGGAATTGCGCGTGCCGCAAAGGCGCCGCCTTGCGCGCACGCGGCGTTGGCAGTTCGTCGACGCGCCCATCGCGCAACGCCGCGCAACTGGCGCGCAACGGACACCCGGCACAGTCCGGGCTGGCGCGCGTGCAGACCGTCGCGCCGAGGTCCATCACCGCCTGCGTGTACGCCGGCATCTGAGCGGCGCGGGCCGGCAGCAGTTGCGCCGCCTGCGACCACAGCTGGCGCTCGATGGCCGCCTGTGACGGATCGCCTTCGATGCCAAAGTGCCGCGCCAGCACGCGCTTGACGTTGCCATCGAGGATCGGCGAGCGCTCGCCGAAACAGAAGGCCGCGATCGCCGCCGCGGTCGAGCGGCCGATTCCCGGCAGCGCCGCAAGCTGTTCGGCCGTGCGCGGGAACTGACCGCCATGCTGCGTGACCACCGCAACCGCGCAGGCGTGCAGATTGCGGGCCCGCGCGTAGTAGCCCAGCCCCGCCCACAGTGGCATCACCTCCGACAGCGGTGCGGCGGCCAGATCAGCGACCGTTGGAAAGCGCGCCAGGAATCGCGTGTAGTAGCCAATGACCGTCGCCACCTGGGTCTGCTGCAGCATGATTTCCGACAACCAGACCCGGTACGGATCGCGCTGCCCCTGCCAGGGCAGCCCGCTGCGGCCATGCGTTCGCTGCCAGGCAATCAGGCGCTGCGCGAAGTCGGACATCTGTCGGAAGATCGTGGGGGCGCTGCCGGTCGGGCCAGCAGGCACGCGATGGGCGAGCGATCAGCCCGGCAGGCGGGACGCTGGGGTCGAGACTGTCGCGGGTCGCCGCACCCGATCGGCCTCGGCCAGCCGGCGCGGTCGGTCGACATGGCGCTTGAGTTCGAGCAGCCGGGCCTGCGCATCTTCGAGCGCCTCGCCAATCTCGCCAATGCGCTGGTCGAGCGTGCCCTGCGCGTCGCGGATGCGGGCGACGTTCTCGGCGCGCTTCTTCAGTTGCGCACGCTGCTCGCGCACCTGCACTTCGAGCGGCGGCAGCAGCGAACGCACCCAGGCTTCGGCATCTCGTTCGGCCGACGAGAAGATCTCGCGCGACTTCGACACCACGGTCTCGAAGAAACGCTCGATCAACGACCACTTGTCCTTGGTGAGCACGGCCAGCGTGCCGAAGTGCACCTTGTAAGCAGCCTCGGCGCGCTCCAGCTCGGTGATGTAGGTGTCCAGCGAAAACGGCATGGGCGGCGCGGTATTCCAGCCCAGTTCCTCGGCAAAGCGGCGCTGCACGCCCAGCACCATCTGCTCGATCTCCAGCAGCTTGGCGTTGGCAGTGCGCAGTTCGTCGCGCAGCGTGCCGAAGTAATCCTTGATCGCCACGAAGAACTGCGGCGTCAGCTGGATCCGGCGCATCCGCTCGCGCGTCGCATACACATGCGCGCGCAGCGTTTCCAGCCGCAGCGGGCGATAGGCCTCGACCGACAGCCGCGACATCACCGCGCGCGTGGCCACGATCTTGCGAACGTTGTTCTCGAACTCGCGCTGCTCGGCCTGTGCACGCAGCAACATGCGATCGACCGAGCCCTGATTCTTTCCCTGCAGCGTGCGCAGCTCGTAGAGCTGTTCGATCAGACCGCGCTCACGGGCCATCAGCGCCTGTCTGACCTCGCCGCCGATACGCTCGATGATGGCCAGCGTCTGCTCGCGCACGCCGCGCTGCTTGGCCGGCACCAGCAGATCGACCAGCGCGCCTTCGAGCGCCGGCAGGCGGCTGCGCGCCAGCAGCGCGTCGTCGTGCGTGACCTTGGCCACCAGGCCCTTCTGCGCCGACACCGGAAACACGCGCGAGCGGTCGATCGCCAGCGTATGCGCCGCACCCTCGGCCTGGCGCGCGATCTCGGCATCGATCTCGGCCGGGTTCTTCAGCGCATCCCACAGGCCATCGATCTTGTTGAGCACCGCCAGATGGTTGCTGCTGGTGCCGCTCTCGCCAATGATGTGGCGCCAGACTTCGAGATCGCTCTTGGTGACGCCGGTGTCGGCCGCCAGCACAAACAGCACCGCGTGCGCGCTGGGTACCAGCGACAGCGTCAGCTCGGGCTCGGTGCCGATCGCGTTCAGGCCCGGCGTGTCGAGGATCACCAGACCCTGCTTGAGCAGCGGATGCGGGAAGTTGATGACCGCGTGGCGCCAGCGCGAGATCTCGACCATGCCGTTGTCGACCGCCAGCAGCTGGTCCTTGTCCTCGGGGTCGAACAACCCGTACATGCGGGCCTCGTCGACCGGCACCTTGACCGTATCGGACACCAGCTTGAAGGCCTGCAGCATGCCGTCGGGCGAATCGACATCGACCGGAAACACGCGCCACTCGGCCGCCGACTTTTTCAGTTCGGCGGTGGTCGACATGCGCGCACGCGTCTCGATCGGCAGCGCGCGGATGCACGGCGGCAGTGATTCGTCGTAGATGAGTTCGGTCGGGCACATCGTGGTGCGCCCGGCCGACGAGGGCAGGATGCGGCGCCCGTAGTCGGCGAAGAAGATCGCGTTGATCAGTTCGCTCTTGCCGCGAGAGAACTCGGCAACAAACGCGATGACCAGCTTGTCTTCGGCGAGCCGCTCCAGGCAGACCTCAATGCGCCGGGCGGCATCGGCTTCGAGCAACTGGTTCGCATCGAGCCAGGCGCGCAGGCGGACCACGGCCTGCGACAGCGCGTTGCGCCACTCGCCATATTCCTGAAAGCTGCTCGCCAGTTGGGTCATCAGCGACGGGGCCGCATTCGCGCCAGCGACAGTGCAGCATGCACGCCGATCACCGCGTTTCGACCCGGATTGCCAGAGGGATCCGATGACTCTATCACGCGATCCGCCGCAGTGAACCCCACAATAGATCGCGCAAGCACGGCAGCGGCGAGGTCCGTCGGGGACGCAGGATCGCTACCGGTCAGCAGCGCTGGCAACGCGGGCAAAAGTAGGTCGCGCGCTGGCCCTGGACCCGACGCCGTATCGGTGTTGCGCAGGCCGGACAGGGCAGGCCGTCGCGGCCGTACACGGCGGCCTGCTGCGTGAAGTACCCCTCGGCACCGGCGCCGGCGCTGAAGTCGCGCAGCGTCGAGCCTCCCACCTCGATGGCCGCGCCGAGCACCGCGCGCACCGCGTCGGCCAGCCGCTGGCAGCGCACCGGTCCCAGCCGGCGTGCCGGTAGCGACGGGTGGATTCGTGCCCGGAACAGGCTCTCCGACGCGTAGATGTTGCCGACACCGACCACCACGTCGCCCGCCAGCAACACCTGCTTGATCGACGCACTGCGACCGCGCGTGCCGGCATGCAGCCAGGCGCCATCGAAGCCGGGATCGAACGGCTCGATGCCCAGGTGCGCCAGCAGCGGGTGCGCGTCAGCATGCGCGTCCGGTTGCCACAGCAGCGCACCGAAGCGCCGAGGGTCGGTCAGGCGCAACACGCACTCATCGAACTCCAGATCCACGTGGTCGTGCCGACCGGGCGGCGGTGCGCTGCCCGGATGCACCCGCCACGAGCCCGACATGCCCAGATGCGAGATCAGCGTGCCGTCGGAAAAACGCCAGAGCAGATACTTGCCGCGGCGCTGCAGTCCGACAACGCGCTGTCCGGACATGCGCTGCGCCAGGTCGGGCGGTACCGGCCACCGCAGCCGCCGGTCGCGCACCCGCACCGCGCGAACGATGCGCCCCTCGACGTGCGGGGCCAGCGCGCGGCGGGTCACTTCGACTTCAGGCAACTCGGGCATCGATGTGCTGTCTGAGGATGGTGCCGACTACACTCGCCGCGCAGGCGGGCGGAAGGCAGGGACCGGGGATACCGGTTCGGGGCATGCTGCAGTTGGACTGCCCCGCAGTAACGAAACAAGGTGCCGGTTCACGTGTCGCCCGCTGACGCCCCAATGACGGGGCAGTGAAGGATCCGATGAAGAGACTGATTACGCGCCGCGCCCCGACAACGTTCCGGCTTTGCTCACGGACGCATCGCTGCGGCCCCGTGCTGCTGGTATTGGCTGCGATTGTAGGTTGCGCCACCACGCCGGCGCTGGCGCAGGCGCCGGCCCAGACCCCACCGACCGGCGGCGCTGCGACCAGCGAGGGCCTGCCGCAGGTCGACCTGAGCAGTGAATTGCTGTTCAAGCTGATGGCCGCGGAGACGGCGCTGCAGCGCGGCGACCCCGGCACCGCCTACACGATCTACCTGGACGCCGCGCGTCAGACACGCGATCCGCGACTGGCGCGCCGGGCGACCGAAGTCGCGCTCGGCGCACGCGCCAGCAGCGAGGCCATTGCCGCCGCCCGCCTATGGCGCGAGCTGGCACCGACCTCGGCTGAAGCGCTGCAGACGCACGCGGTGCTGCTGATCGCCGCCGGCCGTAACGACGAGGCAGCAGCCGTCTTCGAGCAGCAGATCAAGGCATCCGCCACACCGCTTGCCGAACTGCAGCAGACCCAGCGCATCCTGGCCCGTGCGCCTGATCGCCAGGCCGCACTGGCCTTGCTGACCCGGCTGGCCGCGCCCTACCGCGACGATCCAGTCATTGGCCCGGACGTGATGCTGGTGACGGCCGCCGGCGCGCACGCGGCCGGACAGAGCGAGCGCGCGATCGCCGAGGCGCGCGCTGCGCTCAAGGCCCGGCCGACGTTCGAGCGCGCGGCGCTGATTGCCGCGCAACTGGCCGCCGCCGGGGGCAATGCGGCCGGCCGCGCCGAAGCACTCGATCTGCTGGCCGGATTCGTGCGCGACCATCCGCAGGCGCGCGACGCTCGCCTGGCCTACGCGCGGCTGCTGCTCGCGGACAACAAGGGCGAGCAGTCCCGCCAGCAGTTCGCCACCGTGCTTGCGCAGGACCCCGACAACCTCGATGCGCTGTTCGCCGCTGGCGTGCTTTCGATGGATCACCCCGCCACGCGCGCCGACGCCCGCCGCCATCTGGAGCGCTACGCGACGCTGGCAGAAGCGACTGAAGGCAAGCCTGATGCACGCGACCCCGACGCCGCTTATCTGAATCTGGCGCGGCTGGCTGAGGACGAGCGCAAGTACGACGAAGCGCTGCGCTGGCTCGACCGGGTGGACAGCCCGGACCAACTGCTGATGGCGCGCCAGCGCAAGGCGCTGGTGCTGGGCAAGCTCAAGCGCGTCGATGAAGGTCGACGCCTGCTTGCCGAGGTGAGCGCCAGCAGCAACGCCGAACGCGAGCAACTTCTGCAGACCGAGGCGCAACTGCTGCGCGAGGCCGGCCGCAACAAGGAGGCGCTCGCCCTGCTGCAGGAAGCGCTGATGGACGCGCCCGACAGCAGCGCGCTGCTGTACGACGCTGCGCTGATCGCCGAGAAGCTCAAGCAGTTCGACCTGATGGAGGGCTACCTGCGGCGCACGATCAAGCTCAAGCCCGATGAGCCGCATGCGTACAACGCGCTGGGCTATTCGCTGGCCGAACGCAATGTGCGGCTGAAGGAGGCCGAGACGCTGATCGCGCAGGCGCTCAAGCTGGCGCCGGAAGACGCCTACATCCTCGACTCGATGGGCTGGGTGCAGTTCCGCATGGGCAATCTGGCCAAGGCACGGTCTTACCTCGAACGCGCGTGGGCGCTGCGGCCACACGCCGAGGTCGGTGCCCATCTGGGCGAGACGCTGTGGCTGCTGGGCGAGCGCGACAACGCACGCCGCATCTGGCGCGAGTCGCAGGCGGTCGAGCCCGACAACGAGGCGCTGGTGTCCACGCTGAAGCGCCTGAAGGTTCGGCTCTGAGCAGCGACGGCAGCCCCGCAGCCTTGCGTAGCGTCACTCTCAACGCGCCACGGATCTGCCGCCCATGACCTGCCCCGATGACCGCCGGCGCGCGCTGCTTGCGCGGGCGGCGGCGTGCGCAGCGAGCATTGCCCTGGTCGGCTGCGCGACGCTGCCACCCCCAGCCGCGCCCGATCGCGTGCATGCCGGGCGCTTTTCGGTGGTTGTCGCGCTCGACGGGCAACGCGACAGCGCCTCCGGGCGATTCACGCTGAGCATCCGCGGCGCGCGTGCCGTGCTCGATCTGGCCACGCCGCTGGGCAGCACGCTGGCGCGCATCGAACGCGGCCCGGAAGGTGTGCTGCTGCGGATCAACGGCGCCAGCGGTCCGGAAGAGCGTCGCGGCACCGATGGCGCCGCGTTGACCGAGGCGCTGCTGGGCTGGCCGCTACCCGTGGACGGCATGGCGGACTGGGTCACCGGCCGGCCCGCGCCCGGCAGCACTGCCCAGACCGACGGCCTCGATCCGCCGCGCGCGTTTACCCAGAACGGCTGGCGCATCGAGATCGGCGAGCGGTTTGCGTCCGGGCAGCCGCGCCAGCTGACCTTCACGCGACCGGCGCAGCCGGCGCGCGACTTCGCAGCAGCCGCGCCCGCGATTACGCTGCGGCTGCTGATCGACGATCCGTCCGCCGGCTCCTGAGGCTCACCCGGGCCACCCGACCGACGTACCGACCGCGCACACGGAGACGCCCATGCCTGTCGAGCCCATTGCATTCACCGCCGCACCGCGCCGCCGTCTGCTGCTGGCCGCCGCGCTGGCGCCTGCCGCGAGCCTCGCCGCGTCGAAATCACCCGAGGAAGGCAACCCCGAGTTGCCACGCGCACTCGACGTGCCGTTCGTGCCCACACCCATGGAGGTGGTCGACACGATGCTCGACATGGCCCGGGTGACCGCGGCCGACCTGGTGTACGACCTCGGTTGCGGCGACGGCCGGATCGTGATCCGTGCCGCGCAGCGCTTCGGCGCGCGCGGGGTGGGCGTGGACCTGAATCCGCAGCGTGTGCGCGAGGCGCGCGCGGCCGCCCGCGCCGCCGGGCCGGCCATTGAAGCCAAGGTGCGGTTCGAGGTCGGCGATGTGTTCGAGTTCGACTTCTCTCGCGCCACCGTGGTCACGATGTATCTGTTGCCCAGCGTCAACCTGAAGTTGCGACCACGCATCTTCAAGGAATTGAAGCCCGGCACGCGGATCGTCTCGCACGACTTCGACATGGGCGACTGGGCGCCGCAGGCGCGGCGCGAGATGGCCAACGCGACCGTCTACTTCTGGACCGTACCCGCGAAGCCCCCGGCGGGTCTGAAGCCCTGAAACCGGGCAGATCCCGCCGTCAGGCCCAGCCCCCTGCGCACGATGTCACGCCACCCGCGCCTGTTCCTCGGCCTGCCCGCCCCGGCCAAGCTCAATCTGTTCCTGCACATCAACAGCCGGCGCGATGACGGCTATCACCTGCTGCAGTCGGTGTTCGTGCCGATCGGGCTGGCCGACACGCTCGACTTCACCTCGAACGACGAAGGCCGCATCGAACGCAGCGGTGACGTCATCGGCGATCCGGCGGCTGACCTGTGCGTGCGCGCGGCGCGGCTGCTGCAGCAGGCCAGCGGCACACCCCTTGGCGCGAACATCCATGTCGACAAGCGCATCCCGGCCGGCAGCGGCATGGGCGGCGGCTCCTCCGATGCCGCCACCACGCTGCTTGCGCTGAACCGGCTGTGGGACCTCGACTGGCCGCGCGATCGCCTGCGGGCGCTTGCCACGCGGCTCGGCGCCGACGTGCCGTTCTTCCTCGGGTCCGGGCCGGCGTTCGTCGAAGGCATCGGCGAGCGCCTGACGCCGGTGGCCGTCGCACCTGCGTGGTACGCAGTGATTCATCCCCAAGTGCATGTTTCAACGGCAGAAATTTTCAATGACCCCGGTTTGACACGGGATACGAAACTGACCACAATCGCGGTCTTTTCCGCAGCGCAGGAAGCCCGTCGCAGCAGTTCCGCCACGGCAGCGCGCGCGCTTTTCGGCACCAACGACCTGCAGCCGGTCGCCATGCGCCGAGCGCCGGAAGTTCAGGCCGCGATCGAGCACTTGTCTGCTTTCGGCGAGGCCCGGATGACCGGCTCCGGTTCAGCGGTGTTTGCACCGTTCGACACCGAAGCGCAAGCGCGCGTCGCAGTTGCTGCATTGCCTGCCGGCTGGTCTGGCTGGGTGGTGCCGGGACTCGACGAGCATCCGCTTGCGGCGTGGTGACCAGCCTGCCTGCCGCGCATTTCGCGTCAGGCCGCACCACAACAGCACGCAGTACAGGTTTCGCGCTGGGGAGTCGCCAAGCTGGTTAAGGCAGCGGATTTTGATTCCGCCATACGAGGGTTCGAATCCTTCCTCCCCAGCCATTGTCTTGAGCCCGCCGGAAGCGCGCATCCGCAAGATGCCCGCTTCCGGCGTGTTTGTTTATGAACGGCCCGCGCCGCGATCGGTCGGCGGCGCGAGGCCGGGTTCCTCAACGGTCGGACAGGCGACGGGCCGCCGTCGCTCTCAGGTGATCGCATGGCTGGCATGGTTCCGGACAACCTGATGGTGTTCGCGGGCAACGCGAATCCCAAACTCGCGCAGGCGGTCGTTCATCACCTGAACATCCCGCTGGGTCGTGCCACCGTCGCCCGCTTTTCCGACGGCGAGGTGATGGTCGAGATCAACGAGAACGTCCGCGGCAAGGACATCTTCGTGCTGCAGCCGACCTGCCAGCCGACCAACGACAACCTGATGGAACTGATGATCATGGTCGATGCGCTCAAGCGCGCCTCGGCCGGACGCATCACCGCCGCGATTCCCTACTTTGGCTACGCGCGCCAGGACCGCCGACCGCGCAGCGCGCGCGTGGCCATCAGCGCCAAGGTCGTGGCCAACATGCTGCAGGTCGCCGGCGTCAGCCGGCTGCTGGTGATGGACCTGCACGCCGACCAGATCCAGGGCTTCTTCGACATCCCGGTCGACAACATCTACGCCAGCCCGATCCTGCTCGGCGATCTGTGGAAGAACAGCTACGACAACCTGATGGTGGTGTCGCCCGACGTCGGTGGCGTGGTGCGCGCGCGCGCGCTGGCCAAGCGGATGGACGCCGACCTGGCGATCATCGACAAGCGTCGCCCGCGCGCCAACGTGGCCGAGGTCATGCACATCATCGGCGACGTCAGGGACCGCACCTGCGTGATCATGGACGACATGATCGACACCGCCAACACGCTGTGCCATGCCGCCGCCGCGCTACGCGATCACGGCGCGCGCAGCGTGATGGCGTACTGCACGCACCCGGTGCTGTCGGGCAAGGCGGTCGAGCGGATCATGAATTCGGTGCTCGATCAGGTGGTCGTGCTCGACACCATTCCGCTGCGCGAAGACGCGGCCAAGTGCCCGAAGATCCGGCAGTTGTCGTGCGCGGCACTGCTGGGCGAGACCATTTCGCGCATCTCGCGCGAGGACTCGGTGTCGTCGCTGTTCATCGAGTAGCGCAGGGTTCGACGGTAACGTCCGGCACGGCCGGCGCGTTGCCGAGGCAGCATCCGATGTCCGGGCCTGGTCCGGACATCCACAACGGGGCGGCAACCGCCACCCCGGCAACCCGCAGTCGTGGCTGGTCGCGGCCCGCTGTGTCAACTGGAGTCTGAAATGAAAGTTGTTGCAACCTCACGTAATGCGCAGGGCACGAGTGCGAGCCGCCGCCTGCGCCTGGCCGACAAGGTCCCCGGCATCATCTACGGCGGCAAGGGCGAGCCGGCGATGATCGAGCTCGACCACAACCCGCTGTTCCACGCGCTGCGCAAGGAGAAGTTCCACGCGTCGATCCTCGACATGGAACTCGACGGCAAGGCCGAGCGCGTGCTGCTGCGCACCTACCAGATGCACCCGTACAAGCAGCAGGTGCTGCACATCGACTTCCAGCGCGTGGCCGAGGACCAGCCGATCCACATGCGCGTGCCGCTGCACTTCACCGGCCAGGAGAACTCGCCGGCGGTCAAGCTGTCGGCGGCGATGGTCAGCCACGTGATGTCGGAAGTCGACATCGCCTGCCTGCCCAAGGACCTGCCCGAGTACATCGAGGTCGACCTGTCGGGTCTGAAGTCCACCGACGTGATCAAGGTGCTCGACCTGAAGATGCCGGCCGGCGTGAAGCCGGTGCTCAAGGGCAAGGAGAACCCGGCGGTGGTCACGGTCACGACCAAGGGCGGCGCCAGCGAAGAGGAATCGGCCGCACCCGCCTCGGCCGATGTACCGGCCACCGCGCAGAAGGCGCCGCCGGCCGCCAAGGCCGCTGCACCGGCTGCCAAGGGCGGCGACAAGAAGAAGTAACCAACGGCCGCGGCTTCTGCCCGCACGATGCGGCCCGCCGGTGGCAACACGGGCGGGCCGTTTTCTTGCGGCACGCGACCTGACGCGGTGAGAGACATCTGGTGAGCGACTCCGCCATCCGCCTGATCGTCGGCCTCGGCAACGTGGGCGCCGAGTACGAGCGCACGCGCCACAACGCCGGCTTCTGGCTGGTCGATGCGATCGCGCGCAAGGCCGGCGCGCACTTTTCCGAGGAGCGCAAGTTCCACGGCGAGGTCGCGCGCATTCGCAGCCACGACGGCGAGCTCTGGCTGCTCAAGCCCTCAACCTACATGAACCGCTCGGGGCAGGCGGTGGTCGCGCTTGCGCTGTACTTCAAGATCCTGCCGACGCAGATCCTGGTCGCGCACGACGAGCTCGACCTGCCGCCGGGCGCGGTCAAGCTCAAGCGCGGCGGTGGCCACGCGGGCCACAACGGCCTGCGCGATATCCAGGCCAAGCTTTCCACCGCGGACTTCTGGCGCCTGCGGCTGGGCATCGGCCATCCGCGCAGCCTGCAGATGACGCAGGAGGTGGCCGACTTCGTGCTGCATCCACCGAGCCGCGAGCACCAGCAGCAGATCGACGCCGCGCTCGACCGCGCGCTCGATGTGCTGCCCTCGCTGGTGCAGGGCCAGTTCGAGCGGGCAATGCTGAAGCTGCACGCGCAACCCAAGGCCGTGCCGCCGCCTGCATCGCCGGCCGCAGCAGCCGCATCGCAATCGACGCCACCGGCCGGGTCCGCGCAGGCCACCGCGGCAACCGGGGCCGGCAAGCCGGTACCGCCGCGCACGCCGTGAGCGACGCAAGCTTTACCCTCCACGCCGGCCCGCGCGCCGCGCGCTGGATACGCGAGCGCGGCCTGGCGCCCGAGCACGTGGCCTGCATTCCGGCAGCTGCCGGCGGCCCCAAGGGGCTGGCGCTGATCCCGCTCGACGTGCAACTGTTTGGCGGCTGGCTGGGCCCGGCGCAGCCCGAGCGGATCGGCGCATCGATCGGCGCGTGGCGGATGATGGCCTCGGCGCAGCGCAACCCCACGCGCGCACTGCACCGTCTGGCCGATGCCTATGTGTCGCAGACCTATCCGGCCGAGCCACCGTCTGCGCTCGTCAGCGCCGAGTGCCGCAAGCTGGCGCAGGCCGCGCTGGGCGACGGGCTCGGCTCGCTGCAACCGGGCGCCGTGGTGCGTGCGATCACCGCGCGCTCGCGCGGTCCGTTGGCCGGGCGCCGATCGCGCGCGGCGTTCGCGCGCGCCGCGCTGGCCAACCTCGCGCATCGCGACCGCCTGGCCGTGCACATGGAGCGGGTGATCTTCGGCGTCGGAGACTCGCGCCTGCTGAGCGCGCCGTTCGACGCCTTCGGCCTGACAAGCATCGACCTGACCGACGCCAATGCCGAAGACGCGCTGCTCGCGTCGGGCTCGATCCCGCTGATCTGCGATCCGATCACCGCTCCGGCTGGCGCGCCCGCCGGCGAGTACTGGGATGGCGGCCTGATCGACTACCACCTGCGGCTGCCGTACGCCACGCTCGACGGCATCGTGCTCTATCCGCACTTCGCGCCACGCGTCACGCCTGGCTGGCTCGACAAGCTGCTGCCGTGGCGCCGGCATCGGCGCGGCGACCCCTGGCTCGACAACGTGCTGCTGATCGCGCCCTCGCCGGCGCTGCTGGCACGGCTGCCCAACGGCAAGCTGCCCGACCGCAACGACTTCCTGCGCTATGGCGCCGACAACGCCGGCCGGCAGCGCGACTGGCGCCGCGCGATCGCCGAGTGCGACCGGATGGCCGACGAGATCATGGCCTGGCTCGACGACCCGCAGCCGCAGATGCTGCAGCCGCTCTGACCGAGTTGCGATAATCAGCGTGGTTTCACTTCTCCCGGCCGTGCCCGTTGGCGCGGCCCCCTCTGAAAGCAGCTCATGGCACTCAAATGCGGCATCGTCGGCCTGCCCAACGTCGGCAAGTCGACCCTGTTCAACGCGCTCACCAAGGCTGGCATCGCGGCCGAGAACTACCCGTTCTGCACGATCGAGCCGAACACCGGCATCGTTGAGGTGCCCGACCCGCGGCTGGCGGCGCTGGCGGCGATCGTCAAGCCCGAGAAGGTAATTCCGGCGACGGTCGAGTTCGTCGACATCGCGGGGCTCGTGGCCGGCGCCAGCAAGGGCGAAGGGCTGGGCAACCAGTTCCTCGCCAACATCCGCGAGTGCGACGCGATCACGCACATCGTGCGCTGCTTCGACGATCCGAACATCATCCACGTGGCCGGCAAGGTCGATCCGATCTCCGACATCGAGGTCATCAACACCGAACTGGCGCTGGCCGACCTGCAGACGGTCGAGAAGCAGATGGCGCGCTACGCGAAGGTCGCCAAGACCGGCCAGGGGCCGGATGCCAAGGAAGCGCGGCGGCTGGTCGATGCGCTGGAAAAGATCCTGCCTGCGCTCAACGAGGCGCGGCCGGTGCGCAGTGTCGATCTGTACCCGGAAGAGCGCGAGGTGCTGCGGCCGCTGTTCCTGCTGACCGCCAAGCCGACGCTGTACGTGGCCAACGTCGAGGAGCACGGCTTCGAGAACAACCCGCTGCTCGACAAGGTGCGCGAGTACGCGACGCGCGAGGGCGCGCCGGTGGTGGCCGTGTGCGCGAAGGTCGAGGCCGAGATCGCCGACCTGTCCGATGAAGACAAGCAGGTGTTCCTGGCCGACATGGGCATGACCGAGCCCGGCCTGAACCGGATGATCCGCGCCGGCTACGCGCTGCTGGGCCTGCAGACCTACTTCACCGCCGGCCCGAAGGAGGTGCGGGCCTGGACGGTGCAGAAGGGGGCCACCGCGCCGCAGGCCGCGGGCGTGATCCACACCGACTTCGAGAAGGGCTTCATCCGCGCCGAGACGATCGCCTACCCCGACTTCATCGCCTGCAAGGGCGAGGTCGGCGCCAAGGAGGCCGGCAAGATGCGCCTCGAAGGCAAGGACTACGTGGTGCACGACGGCGACGTCATGCACTTCCGGTTCAACGTCTGATCGCCCTGGGCGGGCATTCGCTCGAGTTGCCCGCCCGTCGAACTGCAATTCGGACGCTGTCCGTCCGCCCCGACTTCTAGAGTGCTGCCATGTCCGTGACCATCGCCGAACTGAACCTGTTTCCCATCAAGGGCTGCCGCGGCATTTCGCTGTCGCGCGCCACGCTGGCCGCCACCGGACTGGAGGTCGACGGCATCGGCGACCGCGAGTGGGTGATCGTCGACGAGGACGGCGAATTTCTGTCGCAGCGCGAGTACCCCCGCCTCGCGCTGGTGGAGACGCGGATGACGGGCGCCAGCCTGCGGCTGAAGGCGCCCGGCATGCTGCAGCTCGAAATACCGTTCGATTCCGAGGGCGACGTGGTGCAGGCGCGCGTATGGGACGACGCGATAGCCGCGGTCACGCAGGGCGAGATCGCCGACGCCTGGTTCAGCAACTACCTGGGCCGACCCGCGCGCCTGCTGCGCTTCGATCCCGAGCATCGGCGGCTGGCCAGCCACCGCTGGACCGGCAAGGACGAGGCGCCCTACAAGTTCGCCGATGCGTTTCCGCTGCTGGTGACCAGCACCGCCTCGCTGGCCGATCTCAACGGTCGCCTGACGCGGGCCGGTCATGCGGCCGCCGAGATGGCGCGCTTTCGCGCCAACATCGTGCTCACCGGTCTGGACGCCTACGACGAGGACTACGCGAAGCAGGCGCGGATTGGCGATGCGGTCATCCGCATGGTCAAGCCCTGCGCGCGCTGCTCGGTGCCCGGGGTGGACCCGGCCACCGGCGAGCACGACAGCGCGGTGCCTGACATGCTGGCGCGCTACCGCGCCCGCACCGGCAGCGAGCCGCAGGGCGTGATGTTCGGCGTCAACGCGATCGTCAGCGCCGGCGAAGGCACGCTGCTGCGCGTGGGCGACGCGGTGGATGTCACGCTGGATCTCTGACATGCCGATCCGCCGCCGCCTGCTGCTCGGCGCCGCCTGTGGGCTGGCGCTCGGTGCGGCTGGCGCGCAGCCGATCGAGGTGATCGACCTGCGCTACCGCACCGCCGAGGATCTGCTGCCGCTGCTGCGTCCGTTCATGGAGCCCGGCGGCGCCCTCACCGGACAGGGCAGCCAGTTGATGGTGCGTGCCTCGCCCGCCAACCTGGCGCAGTTGCGCGAACTGCTCGCCACGCTCGACCGCCCGCCGCGTCAGTTGCTGATCACGGTCAGGCAGGACCGCGCTGACGAACGCGCGCAGGACAGCGTTTCCGCCAGCGGCGGCGTGATCGTCAGCAGCCGGCGCGGCGTCAGCGGCAATGCCACGGTGGAAGCGTCCAACAGCCGCACCGTGGGCACGCGCAACACCGGCCAGACGCTGCGCGTGATGGAAGGCGCGCGCGCGATGATCGGCATCGGCGTAGCGATTCCGTTCACCTTCAAACAGTACGTGCCGGCGCCGAAGGGCGGCGGCCTGACCGAGACCCAGACCACGGCGTTCTACGAGGCGGTGACCGGCTTTGCGGTGCGGCCCACGGTAGCCGGTAACGTGGTGACGCTCGAACTCTCGCCGGTCGACGCCGCGGTCACGCCGCAGGGCGTGGAACGCGCGCAGCTGATGACGCGCGTGCAGGGCCGGCTTGGCGAGTGGATCGCGCTGGGCGATGCTGACCTTCGCGAACAGTCGCGCCGCGCCGGCTCATCGGGCGTGGGCACGCAATCGATGTCGAGCCAGCGCGGCGTCTGGGTCAAGGTCGAAGAAGCGGCACCGGGAGCAGCAGCGCCGCGCTGATCAACGCCGGGGGCGCGCTCCATACGTCGCGCGCTTCCACAGCGCTTCCACCGGACCCGTGCCGAAGCGGGCCATCCAGAGCCGGCTCGCGATGACCTGAACGAGGACGATGCCGAACGCCACCAGCGACAGCGCGGCCACGCCCAGGTCCTTGCCCCAGCCCAGCCCCCAGCCGGACAGCAGCAGCCCCATCAGCACCGACTGCGACAGGTAGTTGGTCAGCGGCATTCGTCCGGCCGGCGCCAGCCAGCCGATGACCGACTGCATCCATCCTGCATCGCGCTTGGCGAGTATCCACGCCAGATAGAGGCCGGTGATCGGAAATGTGAGTGCCAGCGCACCGAATGCCGCGCCGCCGAGCAGTTCCGGCCGTTGCCGCAAGGACTCGAAGGTCGCCCAGCCAAGCAGGGCGGCAAGCGGCAGCAGTACCACCCCCAGCCTCGCCACGCGACGCCACAGGCGCGTGTGGCGCTCCGGACGGGTCAGCCAGCCTTGCCGCGCAGCCAGCGCCCCCAGCAGGAACATGCCGAGCACGAACGGCAGCGCCAGCGGCGCGGCGCCGAGCATCGACAGGTAGTCGCCCACGTTCGCGCTCAGGTACTGCGAGTACGAGCCCTCGGACGCCGCGGCGAAACGCGTCAGAGCCTCGGCCGGAATCTGCGCCGACTTCGGCGGCGTTGCACGGTCGTACAGTGCAAGCGCGCCAGCAACGACAGTGAGCAGCACCGCATAGGCACCGAGTGCGAACCGGGCATGGCGCGCGAGCCGGCGCGGCCGCGAACTCGCGTACAGCACCAGCAGGAAACCAACCGCTGCGTAGAGCGTGAGAATGTCGCCGAAGTACAGCAGACAGCCGTGCGCGATGCCGAGCAGCAGCAGGAACAGCAGGCGGCGCCGGTATGCGGAGCGCGCAGCGCGCTCGTCGACCAGCGCGCTGCGCAGGCTGCGCATCTGCAGCGCGAAGCCGTGGCCGAAGATGAACGCGAACAGCGCAACGAACTTGCTGTAGACCAGCGTGCAGATCAGCAGGAAGGCCACGCGATCGGCAGCGGTCGGCGCCGACGCAAAGAAGGCCAGCGTGCTGGCGCCCCACAGATACGACTGGATATTGACCTGCAGGATGCCGAACAACGCAAACGCGCGCAGCGCGTCGAGCAGCGCGATGCGGCCCCGGGCCGCGCCGGCACTCAGGTCTGCTTGCCGCCCATCTGCGCGATCTTTGCCTTCAGCCACTTGTCCACCGACGGGAATACGAACTTCGACACGTCACCGCCCAGTTGGGCGATCTCGCGCACGATGGACCCGGAGATGAACTGGTACTGGTCCGACGGCGTGAGGAACATGGTTTCCACCTCGGGCAGCAGATAACGGTTCATGCCGGCAAGCTGGAACTCGTACTCGAAGTCGCTGACCGCACGCAAGCCACGCACAATGACGCGCGCATCGTGCTCGCGCACGAAGTCCTTCAGCAAGCCTCGAAAACCCGCGACTTCCACGTTCGGATAGTGCGACAGCACCTCGCGGGCGATGGTGATCCGCTCCTCGAGCGTGAAGAACGGCTTCTTGTTGCGGCTGTCGGCCACGCCGACCACCAGCTTGGAAAACAGACCGGCAGCACGGCGCACGAGATCCTCGTGACCGCGGGTCAGGGGGTCGAAGGTACCTGGGTAGACCGCGATCACCATGAAACGCTCTCCTGTGGGCCGGTGGACGGTGGCACGGATGCGCGTCACCTGGTTCGGTGCCGGCTTCATCGGATGGATGCCGCCTCGTCGCCGGCCGCAATGATTACCGCACCGCAGCGACGGCAGGATTATTCAGTGATCCGCGGGTCCGGGCAAATGCGATCCGACGCGTCGGCGCGTCCGAGCAACATCGCGCGCACCTGACCGGCCCGCATTTCGCGTAGCGGGACGAGCCCGGCAGCAGCCGCCTCGGGCGGCAGCGGGTCGCGGCTCTCCACGTAGACAAGCGCGTCCGGTGCCAGCAGCGGCGCGACCGCCGCCAGCACCGGCCCATGCAGCCCGGCGTCGAACGGCGGATCGATGAACACGAGGTCGAACCCGCCCGGGACCTCGCGCGCCAGCGTGCGCACTTGGGCCAGCGCATCGCCGACCCGCACGTCCACCGCGGTCGCGCCGAGCATGTCGCGCAGGCTGCGCAACTGCGCCGCAAGCGCGGCTGAGCGCTCGACCATCACCACGCGCGCTGCGCCGCGCGAGGCCAGCTCGAATCCGAGCGCGCCCGTACCGGCAAAAAGGTCGAGCCCGCGCAGATGCGAATGATCGGGTCGCAGATGCGAGATCCAGTTGAACAGCGTCTCGCGCACGCGATCGGGCGTGGGCCGCAGCCCAGGCGCATCGGCCACCGGCAGCAGGCGGCGGCGGAACTGTCCGCCGATGATGCGCACGCGCTGCGGCGGACGTGCGCCCGGCGTGCGCGACGGCGTGCGCGCAGGCTTCATCGCTGCGTGCCCCGGGGCCCGCCGAGGGGGTCACGTAAACTCAATCGAAGGAAATCTCGCATGGCGCCGATGATTGCAGAAACGCGGTCGCTGTGCGCGAAGCGGGGGCGTCGCCAGACAATCATCGGCGGCGCGACGTTGATCCACACCGGGAGGCAGCGCAGGTGGCAGGCTGGATGTCGCGACTGAAGGACGGGCTGACGCGTACGCGCGTCAACATCGTTGGCCTGTTCTCGGGCGGTGTCATCGATGATGCGCTGTTCGATGACCTCGAAGCGGCGCTGATCTCGGCCGATGTCGGTGTGGCGGCCACCACCGAGTTGCTGGAGGCGCTGCGCACGCGCATCAAGCTGCAGGGCCTGAAATCGGCCGACGAGGTGCGTGCGGCGCTCAAGGACGAGCTGGCCGCGCGGCTGGCGGTGTGCGAAGGCCAGCTCGATCTCGAACGCGCGAAGCCGCTCGTGATCATGGTGGCCGGCGTCAACGGCGCCGGCAAGACCACCAGCATCGGCAAGCTGGCGCACTGGCTGGCGGACCGCCGCAAGACCGTGCTGCTGGCTGCCGGCGACACCTTTCGCGCGGCGGCGCGCGAGCAACTGATGGTCTGGGGCAAGCGCAATGGCGTCGAGGTGATCCAGCAGGCCAGCGGCGATCCGGCGGCGGTCGTGTTCGATGCGGTGCAGGCAACCCGGGCGCGCGGACTGGACGTGCTGATTGCCGACACCGCCGGCCGCCTGCCCACGCAGTCTCATCTGATGGACGAGCTCAAGCGCATCAAGCGCGCGCTGCAGAAGGCCGGCGACACCCCGCACCAGGGCCGCACGCTCGACGGCGTGCCGCACGAGGTGCTTCTGGTGATCGACGGCACAAACGGCCAGAACGCGCTGGCGCAGGTGCGCGCGTTCGATCAGGCCGTGGGGCTGACCGGCCTCGTCATCACCAAGCTGGACGGCACCGCCAAGGGCGGCGTGCTGGTCGCGCTGGCGCGTGAACGACGCGCTGCCGATCAGACGCCGATCCCGATCCTGTTCATCGGCGTGGGCGAGACGCTGGAAGACCTGCAGCCGTTCGTCGCACGCGAGTTTGCCGAGGCGCTGGTTGGCTGAGCCCGATTGGGCAGGCGTCCGCGCAGGAAGGGCGAAACCTTCGCCAATGTGCTCGCAATACGGGTCAGGCGTGGCCAGACGCGCTTCGCGGCGACGGGTACCCGTCGCCGTTGAACACCCATCGGATGAGGGGCTCGAATGCGACGATCGTGCCGCCACGGCACCTGACCGGCAGTGCGCCCCGTCTCGCGCCGACTGCGCAATGGAATACTCACACTGCGGCATCCGCTCGGCAGCGAGGGCACGGACGTAGAATCACAACGCTCTGGCCAACGTCCGGCGCGCTTTTAACCACAAAACAAAGAAACCATGCGCCTGGCGGCTGTCGATCTCGGCTCAAACAGTTTCCGCCTCGAGATCGGACGGGTCGAGGGTGCGCATATCGAGCGCGAGGGCTACTGGAAGGAAACCGTCAGGCTTGCCGCGGGGCTCGATGCCCAGGGTCGGCTGACGGATCGGGCAATTGCCTCGGCGTGCGAGACACTGGCGCGCATGAACGAGCGGTTGCGCGGCATGAAGCCGGCGCACGTTCGGGCGGTGGGCACGCAGACGCTGCGCAGCGCGCTCAATGCCGACGAGTTTCTGACGCTCGCACGACAGGCCCTTGGCTATCCGATCGAAGTCATCGCGGGCCGCGAGGAAGCGCGGCTGGTGTTCGAGGGTTGCATGCATACGCTGCCGCCGTCGGACAAACGCCGCCTCGTGGTGGACATCGGCGGCGCCTCGACCGAGTTGATCGTCGGCCGCGGCTTCAACGCCGACAGTGCCGAGTCGTTCAAGGTCGGCTGCGTGAACACGACGCTGCGGTTCTTCCGGGACGGCATGATCGACCGCAGCAGCTTCAAGCGTGCCCAGGTCGCCGCCGCTGCGCTGATCGAGGAAGCCACCCAGCATTTCTCGCGCGCGCACTGGGACGAGGCCTACGGCTCCAGCGGCACTGCCGGTGCGATCAGCGAAATCCTGCGCGCCGAGGGCTGGAGCGACGGCACCATTACCAGCGACGGCCTCCTGCGATTGAGGCAGGCCATCATCGCCACAGGCGACGTGCGCCGCCTGCGTTTGCCCACACTGAAGACCGAGAGACAGGAAGTGATCGCCGGCGGCACAGCCGTTCTGGCAGCCGTGTTCGACGTGCTCGGCATCACCGAGATGCAGACGGCGCGCGGCGCATTGCGCGTGGGTGTGCTGTACGACCTGCTGGGCCGCCGCGAGCGCCGCGACCTGCGCGATGCGACAGTCGAGCGGCTGCAGGATCGCTTCGGTGTCGACCGGGCCCAGGCGCGGCGTGTGGGCAGCATCGCCCAGCAGGCCCTCGCACAGCTCAACGAAGAGGCTGACCCGGACCTCGCACAGCAGCTCGGCTGGGCGGCAGCGCTGCACGAAGTGGGCTTTGCGATCTCCCACAACGACTATCACAAGCACGGCGCCTATCTGGCGCAGCACGCCGACCTGGCAGGCTTCTCCACATCGGATCAGCAGCGCATCGCCTTGCTGATCCTGGGTCAGCGCGGCAACCTGAAAAAGCTCGCCGGCGCACTCGATGCACCCGACGTTCTGGCGAAGATCGTGTCGCTGCGACTGGCGGTGCTGCTGTGCCATGCACGGCGCGACGTCGAGCTGCCCGCGTGGTCACTGCGATCGACGCGCGGCGTCATCGAACTCGGCCTCGATGGCGACTGGCTATCGCACCATCCGCTGACCGAGCACCTGCTGCAGGAAGAGGCTGCGCAGTGGGAAAAAGCCGGCCACCGCTTCACGCTGGTATCGCTGTAGCCGGCTCGCGCCGTCCGTCGCGTAAACGGGTCAGAGCAGATCCGGATTGATGACAGCGCGCAGAATCACCTGCAACTGACCGTCGCGGCGCCGCGACTGCAGCCACCACACGGCGCCCTTGCGGATTGCCCAGCCGGACTGCTCGCCTGTCAGCAGGCGTCCGGCGACCCAGCCCAGCGTCGGTTGATGGCCCACGATCACCACCGGGTGACGTGCATCGGGCCAGCCGGCGGCGGCCAGGATGTCGTCCACCCCGGCGCCCGGCGCGATCGACTCCATGGTGCGCAGCTTGCGCGGTCCCAGCTCGGCCAGTGCCTGCGCGGTCTGCTGAGCGCGCGCGGCCGGACTGACCACGATCCTGGCCGAGTCTGGCAGATGCCCGTGCAGCCAGTCGGCCATCCGCCGCGCCTGCTTCTCGCCCTTGCCGGTGAGCGTGCGACCGAGATCGGGCTCACCCGGCTCGGCTTCAGCATGACGCCACAGAATCAGGTCCATCGATGGCACCGGTTGATCGTCAGGCACCGCCCGCGTCGGCGGCCAGCGTTCGCAGCAGATGCCGCTGCGCCGAGACCGCGGCAGCACCGCGCGCTGCAACGGCAGGCTTGCGGTAGCTGCCATCGGCCATCAGCGTCCACGCGTCGGCGGTGTCGTCGAGATAGAGGCGAAGACCCTCGTCGATCACACGCTGCTTGAGCTTGCGATCAAGGACCGGCCAGGCCACCTCGATACGCCGGAACAGGTTGCGTCCCATCCAGTCGGCGCTGGCGAGGTACACGTCGTCGGCGCCGTCATTGCGGAAGAACCAGATCCGGTGATGCTCGAGAAAGCGGCCCAGAACGGAGCGCACGCGGATGTTCTCGGACAAGCCCTTGACGCCAGGCCGCAGTGCGCAGGCGCCCCGTACGATCAGATCGATCTTCACGCCCGCCTGCGATGCCGCGTACAGCGCATTGATCGTGGCTTCGTCAATCAGCCCGTTCATCTTGACGATGATGCGCCCCTGCTTGCCGGCCGCCGCCAGCCGGGCCTCGTTGGCGATCGCCGCCAGCACCCGCTTGTGCAGCGTGAACGGCGCAAGCCACAGGTGAGTCAGCCGTTCCACCTTCGTGAGGCTCGTCAGATGCATGAAGACCTTCTCGACATCCGCGCAGATGGCAGGATGCGCGGTCAGCATGCCGAAATCGGTATAAAGCTTTGTTGTGGAAGGGTGGTAGTTGCCGGTACCGAGGTGGACATACGGCACGAGCCGCGTTCGCGCCGCGCTGCGCCGTCCACGTACCGGCGCTTCGTCTTCGCGTCGCAGCACCAGCAGCATCTTGGCGTGCGTCTTGAGGCCGACCACGCCGTATACAACCTGCACGCCCACGCTTTCGAGACGCTCGGCCAGGTTGATGTTGGCTTCCTCGTCGAAACGCGCCTTGAGCTCGACGACCACCGTGACTTCCTTGCCGCGGCGCGCCGCCTCGGCCAGCAGATCGACCAGCACCGATGCCGCGCCCGTCCGATAAAGCGTCATTCGCACCGCGACCACCCGCGTGTCGTGAACTGCTTCGCGGAGGAACTCCACCACCGGATCGAAACTCTCGAACGGGTGGTGCAGCAAGACATCGCCACGGCGGATCGCGTCGAACATGCCGCCGCCATCGGCGGGCCGCGGCAGGCGCGACGGCCAGGCGGGCGTAAACGGCCGCCAGCGCAACGCTGGCTGGGCGATGTGATCCACGAGCTGGTTCAACCGCACCAGGTTGACCGGGCCATCGACCCGGTACACCGCCTCGTTGGGCAACTGGAACTGCTCGCGCAGCAGCGTTTCCAGCGGCGGCGGACAGGTACGCAGCACTTCAAGCCGGATGGGATTGCCGAAGTGGCGCTGCGTCAGCTCCATGCGCAGCGCCTGCCGCAGGTTGCTCACCTCGCGCTCGTCGACCCAAAGGTCGGAGTCTCGCGTGACCCGGAACTGCGAAAAACCCGCAACGCGGCGCCCGGGGAATACGTCTTCCAGGTGTGCACGGATCACCGATGTGAGCATCACGAACGCATGCTTGCCGCCGCTGATGCGTGCCGGCAGCGGGATCACCCGCGGCAGTACGCGCGGCACCTTGAGGATCGCGATCGTGGAAGCGCGACCGAACGCATCCTTGCCGTCGAGCTGGATGATGAAGTTCAAGGCCTTGTTCATCAGCTGCGGAAACGGATGCGACGGATCGAGCCCGATCGGCAGCAGCAGCGGACGCACCTCGCGTTCGAAGTATTCCTTGACCCAACGCCGCTGCGCCGCCGTGCGCTGTGCGTGGTTGAGCACGACGATGCCCTGGCGCGCGAGCGCCGGCATCAGGGTCTCGTTGAACAACCGGTACTGCACGTCCACCAGAATCTGGGCGCGCGCCGCGATCTGCTCGAACTCAGGCCAGCGCGCCGCCGTGGGTACCCAGCCGCCGCTTTCTCGCATCTCGTCGATCAGATCCGATAGCCGGACCTCGAAGAATTCGTCGAGATTGGAGGAGACAATGCACACATAGCGAAGCCGTTCCGCCAGCGGCACGTCAGCGCGGCTGGCAAGCGCAAGCACCCGCTCGTTGAACGCGATCAGAGAAAGCTCGCGATTGAGCAGGCGCGCCGATGCAGACGCATCCGGTTCGGGCGTCGGCGCGACCTCGATCGCAACCTCCTTGCTTCGGCGACGCCTGGGGGTCGCGTCGGCGTCGGCTTTCATGCGACGCTTCTTTCTGCTCACGAAAAACCTGACGCTAGGATGGAATGATGACGATAGCGTGACAACGGACCGGCGCGGCGCGGGTTCGTACAATTCCCAGTTGTTCCCTGAAGGCCTGCAACCGCGGCTCGCCTGCCCGACGCATCGCGCCTTGCGTCGAGCACATGCGCCGCCCGCTGCGACCCGTCATTGCGCTTGAACCCTGCCCACATGCCCCTGCCCGCCACCACCGATGCTGCCGCCACCGCGCTGATCGCATTCGATCGCGTGAGCCGCACCTATGGCAGCTTCACGCTGGCGCTCAGCGAGGTCAGCTTCCGACTGCAGCGTGGCCAGTTCGCCGTCTTGCGCGGCCCGCATGGCGCCGGCAAGACGACACTGCTGCGGCTGGCAGCGGGACTGGAGCAGCCGACCAGCGGGCGGATTTGCATCGCTGGGCAGGACCTGTCGGACCTGGGCCCACGCGCATTGGCGGTTCTACGGCGATCGATCGGCATCGTGCCACGCGAACGGCTGCTGCTCGATGAACGCAGCGTCCTCGACAACGTGATGCTGCCAGCTCGCGTCGCCGGAATGTGGGCCAGCGAGGCGCGCGAACGCGCCTGCACCGCGTTGGCGCGCGTCGGCCTCGATCCGGCGGATGCCGACCGACGCCTGCCTGCTGCGTTCGGCAGCGGCGATCGCGAACGGATCGCGCTGGCGCGCGCTCTGGTCAACCGGCCCGCGCTGCTGTTGATCGACGAGCCCACGGCCTCGCTCGATCGTGCGACCGCGGTCGCACTGCTGGCGCTGCTGACGAGCTTTGCTGCGGGCGGCGTGGCGGTGCTGTCGGCATCGCGCGACGATCGCGAACTGTGGCCCTCGGGCGTCTTGCGCTGGTCGCTCAGTGGCGGACGCATGGTCGATCCCGGCTCGACGGAGCAGCCAACGTGAACACGCCCAGCCGCCGCGGGAATGAACTGCCGAGCGCCCGGCGCGAAGACCGTCCGATGACTGCACCGAGCGCGCTGGCCCCGCGGCTGGAAGCGCTTGGCGAAGCCCTGCGGCGTGTACGCCGTCGACCGCTGCTGACACTGCTGGCGCTGGCGCTGACCGGCAGCGCGCTGGCGCTGATGCTCTCGGGCATCACGCTCATGCTGACGCTGGCGGGGCCATGGCAACGGCTGAACGTGCCCGCGCAGGCGGTTGTCTTCGTGGCGACGAGCGCGCGCAGCGCCGACATTGGCGGGCTGCGCAGCCGGGCCCTCGAGGTGCCCGGGGTGGCGACGGTCGAGCATCCGTCGCGCGAGGCGATGCTGGCGGACCTGTCGCGCAGAACCCCCGGCGGCACACCCGCCGAATTGCGCGCCAGCGCATTGCCAGAGACATTGCTGGTGCAGTTCTCACGCAACCTCGACCCGGGTATCGCCGAGGCCGCAGTGGCCGCACTGCGCAAGCTGCCGCGGGTCGACCTGGTGCAGTTCGATGTTGACGCTTACCGGCGCTGGCACGGGCTTCAGCGCATCGGCGCGACGGTCGGGCTGGCCGCGGCCGGCATGCTGGTTGGGCTCTGCGCCGGTCTGCTGATGCTGCTGCCGGGCCCGCTTGCCGCTGTGCCGCGCGATCAGGCGCTGTTGCGTTCACTGCTGGGCGCAACAGCGGCCGACATCCGGCGGCCGAGCGTCTATGCGGGGGCGCTGTTCGGTGCGATGTCCGCGCTGCTCGGCATCGGCGCGCTGATGCTGGCCCAGCGCGTGCTCGAGCCGCTGCTGACCTCGCTACCGCTGTGGGCAGACGCCGCGATCTCGCTGACCTTACCGCCGTGGCAGGTGCTCGCGGCGGTGATCGCCGGCAGCATGCTGCTGGCGGGCGCCGCCGGGGCACTGGCCGCTCGCAGCAGCCGTTAGCGGTCTGGACGCTGGCAAACTCAGCGCAACTCGTACTCGAAGGTGCTGACCACCCGCAGGCGCTTGATGCGCGAGCTGCCGTCATCGATCTCGCTGCCATCGTCGCCGCTGATGCGGATCACGCCCTGGTTGGCGCTTTTCAGCGGCCCGAGTTCCGCGCGCGCCTCGGCCGCGAACTTGGCGGCCTGCTCGTATGCATTGCGGGTTGCCTCGGCCAGCAGCGGCGCTTTCACGTCATTGAATCCACGCAACTGGTAACGCGGGCCGGCGCCGCCTTCGAGCGTGAGCCCGGCCTGGATCAGCGGATCGATCGCAAGCGCGGCCTTGGCCACCACCGCCACGCGCGCCGACTTCACCAGCACCTGCCCGGTGCCATTGAAGCGGAACGGCTGGTTGGGCTGCGCGTACTCGCGCGAGTAGACATCGACCACCTGCAACGGCCGGACCTCGATCTCGTCGGCATTGAAACCGGCCTGACGCAGGAACGCGGCCACCTGGTCGCGGTCGGCAGCCAGCGCCTTCTGCACATCGCCAAACGCGTTACCAGCACGGCGGAACGTCAGCGCCCAGACCGCGTAGTCGGCCTCCACGCTCTTCTCTGCCAGGCCTTTGACCGTGACCGAGCGATCCGACATCCGGAAGCGCTCCAGACCCTGGCCAACCGCGAAGCCGGCCGCTGCGATGCCAGCCGCCACAAGCAGCGCCGCCAGCAGGCGGGCCGGGGTCGACATGTTGTTCATCGATGCTCCATGGGGGCGGCGCAGGCCGCCAGGTGTTCGGTAGCGCGGCCACGCGACCGGCTTCTGACGGAAGCCCGAGATCGACCGATCAGTCCTTCGCGGTGATCGCGAGGGTCGATGGATCGATCTGCGTGCCGTCCTGACCGAGGTTAACGTACAGCACCCAGGTCGGATGACGGTCGTCGGTGATGAAATAGCGGACGCCATGCGTCGACGCACCGTAGTCGCCGCAAGGTGGATCGGGCACCTGATCGGCGGGTGTGGCGCGCAGTTGCGCCAGGCGCCGCCCCTGTGGCCGGATTTCGTGGTGCTGGCGGCCCGCTGCCGCCGGAATCCGCAGGTCGGCGGACACGAACACGCACTCGTCGGGCGGAATCAGCCCGCGCGCCGCCAGCGCCGGCAGCACGCTCGACAGCGGTGCCGCGGCCGGCTTGCGCAGCGCGTGGATCACCGTGGCGACCCGCTCCTCATCGCGCCACAGCGCAAACCCAGGCAGCGCATCGTCGGCGCGCACCCGCCAGCGACCCGTGCCGTAGCGGCAGTCCTGGGCCTGGACCTGAAGACCCTGCGCACGCAGGGTCTCGGTGCGACAGGGTGACTCGGCGACGACCGACCCCGGCGTGGACGCCGCTCGCGCCGCGGTGGCCGCGGACACCTGCGGGGCCACATCGTGGACGCGACTTGCACCGGTCGGCGCGGGCCCGGCACAGCCCGCGATCAGCGAAAGCGCCGGCAACGCCAACAGAGCGAGCACACGCAAGGCGAGTCGCACGGCGGGGAACAACCGGTTCAACCGCGCGTCGGAACGCTGTTGGCCGGCCGATCCGACCCGCGCGCCGGGCCGCGGACGAGCCTAGGCTCGCTGAAGATCGACTCGACCTCGACCCGCCGCAGGTTCGGGTCGTCAGGCGCGGCGTACAGCGCCGGGGCGATCAGTTCCTCGAACACGCCGCGCAGGCTGCGCGCGCCGGTCTGATACTGCACCGCCAGGTCGGCAATCTGCTCGAAGGCCTCACGCGCGACCACCAGTTCCACGCCCTCGGCCGCCAGCAGCTCGCTGTACTGCTTGAACAGACAGTCCTGCGGCTCGGTCATGATGCGCACCAGCAGTTCCTTGGTCAGCGCCTCGAAGCGAACGGTGATCGGCAGGCGCCCGGTGAACTCCGGGATCAGCCCGAACTCGACCAGGTCGGTCGGCTTGATCCGCTTGTTGAGACGATCGAGGATGCGCAGGTCTTCGCCACCGGTGGTGGAGATGTAGCCGTACGCGTGGCCGCTGTCGGCGATCTTGTCGAGCCCCACGAACGCACCGCCGCAGATGAACAGCACATGCGTGGTGTCGATGTAGCGGCCGTCGGCCAGCCGCACCATCGAGCCCTCCATGATCTTCAGTAGCGCATGCTGCACGCTCTCGCCCGAGTGACCGCCGATCTCCACCGCGCGCACCTTGAGCTTGTCGATCTCGTCGATGAACACGATGCCGAGCTGGGCCCGCTCCAGGTCGCCGCCCGCGCCGTCGACCAGCCGCTGCATGATCGCCTCGATCTCGTCGACCACATGGCGTGCCTGCGACAGCGAGGTCGCCTCGGCGGTGACAAACGGCACGCGCAGCGCCCGCGCCAGGGTCTCGCACAGGAAGGTCTTGCCCGAGCCGGTCGGGCCCACCATCAGCACGTTGCTCTTGATGATGCGGCGGCTATCGCGCCGCGCCCGCTCGACCTTGCGCAGGTGCGCGTAGATCGCCACTGCCATCGCCCGCTTGGCCTCGTCGTGGCCAATGATGTAGCGGTCCAGATAGCGGACCAGGGCAATCGGCGTGAAGCGTTGTTCTGTCATGCGGCGATGAGCAGGCGACGATCGCCGAAACGTAGGCGGATCGGCCGATACGGTCAAGCGTATCGGCAGACGCGGCTGCGACCCGAACCCGGGTAATGCAATAAGATTCATTAAATCAGTTACTTAGATATTCGCGTGGGGTCTCGTGCTGTGGGCCGAGCAGCGCCGCTGCCGCGGATTGTCCGATCGGGGAACTCTTGGGGCGATTCCCGATCTATGACTGCTAGCACTCCTCGACATCGAGTGCTAATCTACTCACATAAGGAGCCTTGCCCCCTATGACGACTGCCTCCATGAACGCGCTGGTTCCGTTGGGATCGAGCGGGTCGCTGGCGCTGCAACCCGCGGCCGTTGGCAACCTGGACGCGTACATCAGCGCCGTCAACCGCATCCCGCTGCTCAGTGCCGATGAAGAGTCGCGGCTGGCGCGCGAGTTCCGCGCCGATGCGAACCTCGACAGCGCGCGCCGGCTGGTGCTGTCGCACCTGCGGCTGGTGGTCGCGGTAGCGCGCGGCTATCTGGGCTACGGGCTGCCGCATGCCGACCTGATCCAGGAAGGCAACATCGGCCTGATGAAGGCGGTCAAGCGGTTCGACCCCGAGCGCGGCGTGCGCCTGGTGTCGTTCGCACTGCACTGGATCAAGGCCGAGATCCACGAATACATCCTGCGCAACTGGCGTCTGGTCAAGGTGGCCACCACCAAGGCGCAGCGCAAGCTGTTCTTCAACCTGCGCAGCATGAAGTCGGGGCTGGGCACGATGCAGCACGACGAAGTGCAGCGCGTGGCTGCCGAACTCAACGTCCGGCCCGAAGAAGTGGTCGAGATGGAGACCCGGCTGTCGGGCGGTGACATCGCCCTCGAAGGCCGTAATGACGACGGCGAAGAGGAATACGCGCCGATCGCCTACCTGGCCGATGCGCACTCGGAGCCAACGCAGGTGCTGGAGCGCCGCGAGTACGACCGACTGCAGAGCGAAGGCATTCGCAGTGCGCTCGATGCGCTCGATGCGCGCAGCCGCCGCATCGTCGAGGCACGCTGGCTGGCCGAAGCCGCCGATGGCACGGTCGGCGGCGCCACGCTGCACGACCTGGCAAAAGAATTTGGTGTCTCTGCGGAACGAATTCGCCAGATCGAGGCCAAAGCCCTCCAGAAGATGCGCGCGCAGCTTGCGGCGTAAGCCGGCAACGGCGCGGGCTTCTTCCGGGTGTGAACCCCTGCACGCCCCAGCTTCTCCTCGTGCCGCCCGTTCCTCCGGGGTGGCTTTCAGGCCCTGCACATGCGGGGCCTTTTTGTTG
>CAZTUT010000012.1:0-37942 GCA_964616395.1 uncultured Burkholderiaceae bacterium | reverse complement strand
GGCGGCGGCAGTTGCTGGCGGCCTGACGATCGCACCAAGCGCCCGCGCCCCGGAAAACCGGGGCGCGGGCTTTTTTCTTGGCCCCCCCGCATCGGGCCACTGATCCGACCGGCTACGCCTGCCGCCGGTCGACCTGACCAGCGCCGGGATTCGGCTGACGGCCGAAGGTCCCCAGCCGGTGCCTTGTCGGCGAGCTGGCCGATAATCGCGGTTTCGCTTACCCGTAAGGCGCCGACGCTGGCGCAGCGACGCATGACCGAACAAACGAAGACAACTGCGGCGCGCCGCCTGCCGCTCTGGATCGGACTGGCGGTGCTGGCTGTGGCGCTCGTCGCCGCTGTGATCAATGGCCGCGCCCTGATGGGCTGGGGCCTGAATATCCAGGCGCGCAGCGCGCTGACGGCGCTGCCTGACCAGGCGCCGCTGCCGGCGCTGATCGACACGCTGAACCTGCTCCGACTTCGATTTGCTGCCGGCAAGGCCGATCTGCCGCCCGGGATCGAGGAAACCTTGCAGGCGGCAGCCAAGGCGCTCGCGGCGCAGCCGGACAGCACCCGACTGCAGGTCGTTGTCTTCTGCGACAAGGGTGAGGCCGGGTCGGCCGCCGCGGCGTTTGATCTGTCGTTGCGGCGCGCAGCCACGCTGGTCGATGCGCTCTCATCGCGCGGTGTACCCGTCGGCCGACTGGAAGCCATCGGCCGCGGCGAGCAGGCGCGCCCCGCCGGGATCGGCGATAGTCACGTCCTGTTCCGTCTGTCGATCTGACCGCCATGCCGCGCGACGCCGATCGCCCCTCCTCCGCCCGCAACGTGCTGGGCGGGCCACTGGAGTGCTGCTGCCTGCCGCCCGAGGGTCCCGCCACCGGCTTCTACCGTGACGGGTATTGCCACACCGGGCCGCAGGACGTGGGATCGCACACCGTGTGCGCGATCGTGACCGACGCATTCCTGGCCTTCTCGCGGGCGCGCGGCAATGACCTGATCACGCCCCGGCCCGAATACAGCTTTCCAGGGCTCAAGGCCGGCGATCGCTGGTGCCTATGCGCCAGCCGCTGGAAGCAGGCGCTCGACGCGGGTGCTGCGCCGCGCGTGAAGCTCACGGCCTGCCATGAGCGCGCGCTGGAGTTTGTGACCCTCGCGCAATTGCAGGCGCACGCAATCTGACCGCGGGTCGACCGACGTGTCGCTTGCCCGCGTTGTCATCGATACCAACGTCCTGCTCGACTGCTGGATCTTCAACGATGCCCGCAGCGCGTGGCTGTGGCAGGCGCTGCACGATCCGCAGCCGCGCCTGCGCTGCGTTCGCAGCGCAGCCACCGATGCCGAGCTTGTCGAGGTGCTGTCGCGCCCGGCGTTCGTTGAGCGCCTGTCGGCTGCTGCGCAATCGCCGGACGATTTTCTCGCCCACTGGCAAGCGGTCGTGGCGCCGGTCGACCGAGTCTTTGCCGCACCGTGGCACTGCACCGATCCACACGACCAGAAGTTTCTCGATCTGGCGTCGACGGCGCGTGCCGATGTCCTGATCAGCAAGGACAAGGCGCTGCTGCGCGTCGACCGCCGCAGCCGCCGCGACGGTCTGCGCATCATGTTGCCGCAGCAGGCACTGATGCTGCTGTCGCCGTCCGACGACGCCGTCGACGCGCAGCGCGCTTCGAACTGATCTGCTATCCGAGGTCGGCCACTGCGCACTGCAACGTGCGGGCATCATCCAGCGCATGATGGCGCCGCAGCCCTGATTCCGCGGCGATGGCATCGATCTGCTCGTAGGCCACCGGCACCCGCTGCCAGGTGACGCCGATCGGTAGATCCTCGCGCCCCAGCAACGCCGCCAGCGCCCAGCGGTCGTAGGCCGAATCGGTCACGATGCTGACCGGCCGGCCCTCGGCGCACTGGCCAAGCCACGACAGGAACGCGTCGGCCGCCGTGCTGCGAGGCTGCGCCAGACCTTCAAGCAGCGGCAGCACGGTCCTGATCACAAACTCGCTGCACCGCTGCCCTACATCCGGTGCGTCAGCGACGCGTAACGAACCGAAAGTGTCGGCGATCTCGGCGTAGAACTGACCGCCCGCATCGCTGACTGCACCCACGCTCAGCAGTTCAGGATGGTCGAGCGACGTGAACTCGCTGTCGAAAAACACATGGCAACGGGATGCGTCACTGGCCAGATAACGGGTCGGCAGCGGCAGCGCGAGGAACATCAGCAACTCGTCCGCGTAGTCGCCGTCACCCAGCCCGAGCTTCTCGCGCATCTGCGGCAATGGCAGATCGGTGGTGCGAAACCCGGCACGACGGCCTGCACGCAGCGCACGCGTGTTGCGCCGCGACGGCCGCAGCACGAAGCGGCTGATGCCGCGCTCGCGTCGAATCCAGTCGCACAGCAACCGGATCGCCTCCGAGCCGACGCCTAGTCCGCTGTGGCTTGCCTGCGCCAGCCAGAGGTCAATGCAGGTGATGTCCTTGAGCAGATTGAGTCGATGGTGACAGATGAATCCGATCTCAGCACCACTTGCGCTCTCGCACAGCACGAAGCCACGTCCCTCGAATGGCTGTGATCCGTCGAACATGCAGTCGGGGAAGCGGCGCCGGAATTGATCGAAGGTCGGTGGTGACACCTCCGGAAACCACGGCGCACCAAAGCGCTGGGAGGTCAGCTCACCGGCGGCGAGCCAGTGCCATACGCGCTCGCGATCGTCAGGCGTCGCGCGACGCAGCGCGATGCGAGATCCGAGCACGTCGCTGGCCGAGCGTCGAGACGCAAACTCAGGTACGGCCGCGAGCGCTACCGTGCGCGGCCCAAGGCCAAGCGTGCGCGGTCCTTGCGTCTGACTGAAACCGTACGAGTGCGATGCCTGAGGCAGCCGTTGCCCATGCCTGCTATTGCTGGCGGAATCACCGTCCATCGAACTTTTCCCAGATGCCATGACGGAATGTCGCCCGGCGCGACGCAGCAAGTCTGCGACGAAAATCAGGTCGCGCGCCGTTGCAGCATGCTGCGACTCTGACGCGCCGCAAAAAAGGCGACGCTCCTCCTCTGCGAGAGCTTACCGAATTGATAAGGTGTCGATCGAGCGATAAGTTCGACGATGCCGCGTATATTTTCGCCCGAATGAAGTTTCCCGCGCGACAGCCCGCGCGCTGACCTGACCGCATGAACCTGCCTACCCCTTCAGGCCTCACAGATCGCCTCGGGCCAAGCCGCCTGCCTGCGGTGGGCACGACCATTTTCAGCGTGATGTCGGCGCTTGCCGCCCGCCATGGCGCGATCAATCTCGGCCAGGGATTCCCGGACTTCGACTGCGATCCGCGGCTGCAGCAGTTGCTTGCCGAAGCCGTGTCCGCCGGACATAACCAGTACGCGCCCATGCCGGGCGTGCCAGCGCTACGCCAGGCGCTGTCGGACAAGCATGCGGCACTGTACGGCCGCCGTTACGACGTCGACACTGAAATCACGCTGACCGCCGGTGCCACCCAGGCCATCATGGCAACGATCCTGGCGCTGGCCGGACCGGACGACGAGGTGATTGTGCTCGAGCCGGTGTACGACAGCTACCTGCCGTCGGTCGCACTCTCCGGCGCCCGCGCCGTCGGCATTCCGCTCGATCACAGACGCGGCTACGCACCGGACTGGGATCGGGTGCGCGCGGCGATCACGCCAAAGACACGGCTGATCCTGCTGAACTTTCCGCACAATCCCACCGGCCGCTGTCTGCGCCCGGAGGACATCGCTGCGCTCGAGCAGATCGTCGAAAGCACCGGTGTGCTGCTGATATCCGACGAGGTCTACGAGCACATCGTGTTCGACGGCCGGCCGCATCTGTCGCTTGCGTCCTCGCCGCTGCTCGCCTCCCACACGGTTGTCATTTCCAGCGCCGGCAAGACCTTCCACACCACCGGCTGGAAGATCGGCTATGCGCTGGCGCCGGCGCGGATCAGCGCCGAGATCCGCAAGGTCCACCAGTTCATGACGTTCTCGGTCAACACGCCAGCGCAGCATGCGCTGGCGGCCTATCTGGCCGATCCACTGCCGTATCTGACGCTACCCGCGTTCTACCAGGCCAAGCGCGACCTCTTCTGCGAAGGGCTGGCGTCGACTCCGCTTCGACTGCTGCCCTGCGAGGGCACCTACTTCGTGCTGGCCGACTACAGCGCTGTGTCCGATGCGAGCGAAGAAGACTTCGCGCAGCGCCTGGTCAGCGAGGCGCGGGTCGCGGCGATTCCGGTCGGCGTTTTCTACGAACTGAGCGATCGACCTGCCGACGCGCGCGTGGTGCGCTTTTGTTTCGCGAAGCGCGACGCAACGCTGCGCGAGGGACTGGCGCGGCTCACCGCGTTCCTGGGCTCGGCGCCGCGCTGACCGCGCCAGCGATCTGCTCAGCGATCCGGGAAGCGATCGGACAATCGATCGAGCGAACGGTTCGGCACACGCTCAGCCGTCATCGTCGGACGCCAGCGGCAGCAGTTGCGCACTTCGCTCCGCCGGCAACGCCTCGACCTCGCGCAGCTTGCGCGCCATGGCCCGAGTGCGCGTGTCGGCCGCCTCAAGGGTGCGGCTGACGGTAGCCACCTGGTCGCGCACCTTGCCGATCCACTCGCCAAAGCGGCCGAACTCGGTCTTGACTGCGCCCAGCAATTCACGCACCTCGGCCGAGCGCTGTTCGATGGCCAGCGTGCGAAAGCCCATCTGCAGCGAGTTGAGCAGCGCGAACAGCGTCGTTGGTCCGGCCACGACCACGCGCTGCTCGCGATTCAGCGCCTCCGACAGCCCCGGCCGCCGCAGCACCTCGGCGAACAGTCCCTCGGTGGGCAGGAACAGGATCGCGAAGTCGGTCGTATGCGGCGGTTCGACATACTTCTCACGGATCTTGCGCGCCTCGGTCCGGATACGTACTTCGAGCGCTGCGCCAGCGGCTTCCATCGCCGGCAGGTCGGCCGCCTCCTGCGCCGCCAGCAGTCGCTCATAGTCTTCGGCCGGAAACTTGGCGTCGATCGGCAGCCACAGCGGTGCGCCGCCCGGTTCGCGGCCGGGCATCTTCACCGCAAACTCGACCCGCTCGGACGAACCGGGCCGGGTCGCGATGTTGGCCGCGTACTGCTCGACCGTCAGCACCTGCTCGAGCAGCGCCGCCAGTTGCACCTCCCCGTACGCGCCACGCGACTTCACGTTGGTCAGCACGCGCTTGAGGTCGCCCACCCCTTGCGCCAGACCCTGCATCTCCCCGAGCCCGCGATGCACCTGCTCGAGCCGCTCGCTGACCTGGCGAAAGCTCTCGGTCAGCCGCGCCTCGAGCGTCGACTGCAGCTTTTCCTCGACGGTCGCGCGCATCTGGTCGAGCTTGGCCTCGTTGCCCTGTTGCAGCGTAGCGAGCTGGGCATTGAGCGTCGTGCGGATCTCGGTGAGGTTGAGCTGAATCGCACGGGTCAGATCAGCAAGCTGTTGCTGTATGCCGCCGCCGAACACCTGAAGCTGCTGCGATGCCTCCTCGCGGTTGGCGCGGCTGGCCGCCTCGGCGGCTTCACCGAGCCGGGCGATCTGCTGGCCGAAGCTGGCAAGCTGGGTCGCCTGCAGGCCGGCCGCGCTGTTGAGCTGGGTCACGAGGCCGGTCTGCAACTCCGTCATTCTCGCGCCGGTCTCGCTGCGCAGGTCACGTGCGCTTTGCCCAACCACGTCGCGCAGTTCACGCTCCAGCCGCTCCGATGAAGCGTCGCTGCGCTGCTGCATCTGCGACAACTGCGCCAGCACATCGTGCGAACTCGAACGGCGCCAGATCAACAGCACCGCAACGAGCGCCACCAGCAGCGAAGCAATGGCGAGGATCAGGGTAAGGTCGGGCATGCGGGTCCGGAATCGATCTTGGAATGGGGATAGTAAGTGAGCCGACCTGCCAGCGTGCAACCGGATGACGCCACCGGGCGGACGTGGAATGATCGTGGTGACAGAAGCCGGTCGGGGCCCGGACGTCGTGTCAGCACGACGTCAGCCGCGTCGGGCAGCCTTTGATTACCAACACCAACACGGGAGGACTTCAGATGGCCAACAGCGTTTACGTGATCTCTGCCACGCGCACCGCGATCGGCACCTTCGGCGGTTCCCTCAAGGAGGTTCCGCTGGCGCAGATTGCCACCACCGCGGTCAAGGCCGCGCTGGAGCGCGCTGGCGTGCAGCCGGCCGAGGTCGGTCATCTGGTCATGGGCAACGTCATTCCTACCGAGCCGCGCGATGCGTACCTGAGCCGGGTCGCTGCCATCGAGTCCGGCATGCCCAAGGAAACGCCGGCCTTCAACGTCAACCGCCTGTGCGGCTCGGCGCTGCAGGCGATCGTGTCGGCAGCCCAGAGCATCATGCTGGGCGATTGCGAGATTGCGGTCGGCGCCGGTGCTGAATCGATGAGCCGTGGCCCCTACCTGATGCCGGCCGCACGCTGGGGCGCGCGGATGGGCGAGACCGCGATGCTCGACTACATGACCGGCATCCTGCATGACCCGTTCCATCGGATCCACATGGGCGTCACCGCGGAGAACGTCGCAGCTCGCCACGGCATCACCCGCGAGATGCAGGACGAACTGGCGATGCTCAGCCATCAGCGCGCTGCCCGGGCGATCGCCGAGGGCCGCTTCAAGTCGCAGATCGTCCCAGTCGAGATCGCGACGCGCAAGGGCACGGTCTCGTTCGACACCGACGAGCACGTGAAGCCCGACACCACGGTCGAGAGCCTTCAGAAAATGAAGGCCGTCTTCAAGAAGGACGGCTCGGTCACCGCCGGCAACGCCTCCGGCATCAACGACGGCGCGGCCGCGCTGCTGCTGGCCAGCGAGGCGGCAGTCAAACGGCTTGGCCTCAAGCCGCTGGCGCGCCTGGTCGGGTACGCGCACGCCGGCGTGGAGCCTGAGTACATGGGGATCGGGCCGGTGCCTGCCACCCGGCTTGTGCTCGAGCGTACCGGCCTGTCGCTCGCTGATCTCGACGTCATCGAGGCCAACGAAGCCTTTGCGGCCCAGGCCTGCGCGGTCTCGAAGGAGCTTGGCCTCGACCCGGCCAAGGTCAACCCGAACGGCTCGGGCATCTCGCTCGGCCATCCGGTGGGCGCCACCGGCGCGATCATCGCGACCAAGGCAATCCACGAATTGCACCGGATCGGCGGCCGTTACGCGCTGGCCACGATGTGCATCGGCGGCGGTCAGGGCATCGCGGCGGTTTTCGAACGCGCGTAGGTCCGCCATGGACCGGTCCTGCGCTGACAGCACGCTGGCGCAGGACCATGGCCTCCCTGCCTCGTCGGTCGTCCGGGATGAATGCATCGAAGCGCGATCCCGCGCCATCGATCCGTTGCTGTCGCTAGACTCCGTCGGCAATGGCCAAGTTCGCATCCGCTTCAGATCCATCCGCAAGCGCCAGCCAAGCGCCGACCGAATCGACATGTGCCGCTTCCGAGCAGGCATGGGTCGACCGCATTGAAAGCATCAGGCAGGCGGGCTACAGCGATCCGGTCGTCAGCGCAACGCTCGCAGCGACGGCGTTGGACGAAGCGCAGCGCTCAGGCCGGCTCGATCTCGCCTGCCAGCTGACTCGCCTGCTTGGCCTCAGCCACGCGTACCAGAACCGGCTGGTAGAAGCTGCCGGATGGATGCAAAACGCGGTCGACATGGCTCGATCGATCCGTCGCGAAGATCATGAGGCGCAGGCGCTTTCCAGCCTCGGGGCCGTGCATGCTCAGATCAGCGACTTCGCGACCGCGATGGAGTGCTTCGAACGTGCGCTCGATCTGATTCGTCACCAGCCCGGGTCGCCATCGCGTGACGTGCTGATGGCCACCGTGCTGAACAACTTCGGCGCGATACAGGTCGAGATGGGCGCCCCGGAACGCGCACTACCGCTGTTTGAGGAAGCGCACGCGCTTTACTCCGCCGCCGACCGGACGTTCGATGCAACCCTGACGCTCAGTAATGCCGCGGGCGCCCATGCAATGAACGCGGAACTGCTCAGCAACCAGCAAAGCGTCGAGGCGAATTTTCGCGCCATGACTGCAGCACAGCGAGCACGCGAAATTGCGAATCAGTCCATTGCATCGCTGCCCAGCATCGAGTCGCGCGAAAGCGCGAGCCTGTGGGCTCGGATCAATCTCGCCCGGGCCCTGACCGTTCTTGGCGAATTCACGCATGCGCTCGACGAGCTGCAGCGCGTCGAGCACCTGCTCGCAGACGGGGTCGACCGGCCGTACTTCGGGATCGAGATCTGTACGCTTCGCGCTCGCGCGCTGCGCATGCACGGCCGGGCACGCGAGGCCGTGAACGAACTCACGGCGAAGCTGGCCGCGGTGGCCAACGCTGCGCATGCTCCCGGCGATCGCACGCTGCTGCTGAAGGAGCTCGTGGCGGCGCAGGAGGCGTCTGGCAACCTTGCGGCCGCCCTGCAGAGCTTTCGCGAGTACCACGACTGGACGCTGCGCGTCCGTGATCAGGCCGCCGAACTTCGTGGTCAGGTACTCAATGCAAGGCTGGACGTGGAGCGCGCGCGACACCGGGCCGAAGTCGAGCGCCTGCGTGCCGAAGGGCTCGAGCTTCGCAACGAGCAGCTCGCCGTCGAGGCACAGATCGACGCGCTGACCCGACTTCCCAACCGCCGTGCAATCGACGCTGCCATCGCTCACCGCATCGCTGACGAGCAACGACGATTTGCCTGCGTGCTGGCAGACGTCGATCACTTCAAGGCGATCAACGATGGCCACTCGCACCAGACGGGGGACGAGGTGCTGCGTCGGATTGGCGCCCTGCTGCGTGACGCGGTTCGCGAAGGCGATATCGCCGCACGCTACGGTGGCGAGGAGTTCCTGCTGCTGCTCAATGAGGTCAACGCGGATCAGGTCACCGAAATCTGCGAGCGCCTGCGCATGGTGATCGCCACCGCGCCCTGGCCACAGGACAGGGGCGCCCTGACAGTCACGGTCAGCATGGGAGGCGCGTTGCGTCGCCCTGGCGAATCAGCCTCATCCCTGCTTGCACGGGCCGACGCCGGGCTCTATGCCGCCAAGGCATCCGGCCGCAACCGCGTTGTCATTGACCACCAGACAACTTGAGCAAGCGGCTCGTCGCCACCGACCGATTCAACCTGGACTGCAACCGGCAACTCGTCAGCGCCGGGGGTTCGGCCGAGGGGGAGTCAGCTAGGGGCGCGCCCCCTGATTGACCATCCAGTCCGCCGTCTGGAAGAACGCCTGAACGAGGCGCAGGCGCAGATCCTCGTCGATGCCGGTTTCGACCATCGCCTGGTTCATGCAGGCCATCCACTGATCGCGCTCGACAGTTCCGATCGCGAACGGCAGGTGACGTGCGCGCAGCCGCGGATGCCCGAAGCGCTCGATATAAAGCGACGGTCCACCCAGCCAGCCCGACAGGAACCAGAACAGCTTGTCGCGTGCGCTGGCCAGGTCCGTGCCGTGAACAGCGCGCAGTTGCGCGTACTCCGGCTCCAGATCCATCAGGTCGTAGAAGCGGTCGACCAGCGCGCGAACCGCGGCCTCGCCACCGAGCCGCGCATACGGTGTGTCTTCCACGCGCTCGGCGCTTCCGGACGGGTTAGGTACCTGACTCATCGACAGATTCTCATGGTCAAGGTCTGAGCGGCCTGCGGATCAGGCATCGCGCAGCGAGGTCAGTGGCGGCGTGGTCAACACGCTGCGCAGGCCCATCCAGCCACCCGCGAGCGCGCACAGCGCGCCGCCGCCGATGCCGAAAACGAACACCCACGGTGTGACCGCGTAGTCGAACTCGAAGGCGAAGCGCGCAAGCGCCCAGCCGATGGCCGCAGCACCGGCGGCAGCGAGCAGTCCGGCCAGTGCGCCCACGCACAGCATTTCCGCAACCTGCGCGCGCATCAGCTGCCGGCGCGAGGCGCCCAGCGCCCGCAGCAGCGCCGCCTCGCGCACGCGCTCGTCGCGCGAGCTGGCCATCGCCGCATACAGCACCAGCACGCCGGCGGCCAGCGTGAAGATGAAGAGAAACTCGACGGCCGCGATGACCTGATCGATGACTGCCTGAACCTGCCGGAACACCGCACTGGTGTCGATGACCGTCAGATTCGGAAAGTCGCGCACCAGTTCGACCGTCAGCGCAGCCCGCTGCGGTGGCAAATGGAACGCGGTGATGAAGCTGCGTGGTCGATCCTGCAACAGGGCCGGCGGCAGGATCACGAAGAAGTTGGCGCGCATCGAGTCCCAGTTGACCTTGCGCAGCGACGTCGCGCGCGCGGCGACCCGTGTGCCGGCGATATCGAACACGAGTTCGTCGCCCAACCGGATGCCGAGGGTGCGGGCGATACCGTCCTCGATCGACAGCTCGGCCGCATCGGCGGCGAACCAGCGTCCCGCCGTGATGCGGTTGTGGCCGGGCGCCTCGATCATGTAGGACAGATTGAACTCGCGGTCGACCAGCCGCTGTGCGCGCTCCCCGGCAAATGATTCGGGGCCGATCGGCTGGCCGTTAAGCTCGATCAGGCGGCCTCTGACCATCGGGTAAAGCATTGCGTCAGCAACACCCGCCGCTGCGAGACGCTGCTGCACCGGGCCAACCTGGTCGGGCTGGATGTTGACAACAAAACGGTTGGGCGCATCGGGCGGCGCTGCCGCGCGCCAGGCGCCTACGAGGTCAGTGCGCGTGACCGTCAACAGCAGCAGCGCCATCAGCCCGACTGCCAGCGCCACAAGCTGCACGACAGTCGCGCCCGGCCGACGCAGCACGGCTGCCACCGCAAACCGCCACGACATGCCAAGGCCGCCGGTCATGGCGCGCAGCGGCTTCAGCAGCCACAACACGGCAGCGGCCGCCGCAGCGAAAAAGGCGATGCCGAGCGCAAAGCCACCCGCGGTCAGCGCACCCACGCGAAGATCGTTGGCCGACCACAGCAGCAGCGCGAGAAAGCCGGCGAACCCGGCCGCATAGCCCAGCGCGGTACCGCCCCCGGGTGGCCCCAGATCCTTGCGCAGCACGCGCAGCGGCGGCACCTTGCGCAACTGGATCAGCGGCGGCAACGCGAAGCCGAGCAGCAGCACCATCCCGCACGCAAACCCCTGCCAGGCGGGCAACATCGACGGCCACGGCAAGTCGGTCCGGATCAACGAGCCCAGCATCGACAGCAGCGCGAAGTGAAAACCGAAACCAGCGGCAGTACCCAGCGCACAGGCTGCCAATCCGACAACCAGGAACTCGATTGCGAACAGCCGGAAGATGTCAGCCTGCCGCAGACCAAGACAGCGCATCATCGCGCACGAGTCGAGGTGGCGCAGCGAGAAGCGGCGCGCCGACGTGGCGACCGCGACCGCTGCCACCATCGCGGCCAGCAAGGCCACCAGCGCCAGGAAGCGTTCGGCCCGCTGCACCGTGCGCTGCATTTCGGGCCGTCCGCCTTCGAGCGTGTCGATCGCCTGGCCGCGCGCCAGCAGCGGCGTGATCCGCTGCTGATACGCACGCAGCGCAACCTCGTCGCCAGCGACCAGCAGGCGCCAGGTCACGCGGCTGCCCGGCTGGATCAACCCCGTGGACGGCAGATCGGCCAGGTTCAGCATCACGCGTGGCGCGAAGTTGATGAACTGCGTGCCACGGTCCGGCTCGATCGTGATCACGCGCTCCGCCGTGAACACCCGGTCGCCCAGCTTGAGCCGCCCGCCGGGCGCGATCCGCAGCGCCTGCAGCGCCTGCGCGTCGACCCACACCGTACCGGGCGCCGGGATGCCGCCCGCGGGTGCATCGGGTCCCGTCAGTCCGGACTGTGTGCGCAACGTGCCTCTCAACGGGTAGCCCGGCGCAACGGCCTTGATCGAGGCCAGTGTTGAAAGGTCGGTGGCCTCCGCGTTCAGCGCCATGCTGGGAAAGCTCACCGTCTCGCTGAAGCGCAGCCCGGGCCCCTCGCGCAGCGGCGCGCCCGGCGGCGCGTCGGCGCTGACAACGAGATCCGCGCCAAGCAACTGCCGCGCATCGCGTTCGAGGCCGAGCCGGATGCGATCGACGAAGAAGCCGACGCTCGTGACCGCCGCTACGGCGATCACCAGCGCGCCAGCCAGCAGCCGCAACTCACCGGCGCGCCAGTCGCGGCCCGCCATGCGCAGCGCCTGGGTCAGCAGATGGGACAGATTCATGGGTGTCAGGCGAATGAAGGCCAGGTCAGGATGCGGGCAACTGCTGGAGGACCGATTTCGCAGGTCGACCCGCCACGTAGGTCTCGCGGATCGTACGGTCATCTGCAAGGACCAGCAGCGCGAACAGGAGTTCCTCGGCACGGTCCGCATGCATCAGGTCGGCGGTACGCCGCGCGAGCAGCGGCGTGGCGGCTGGATCGATGACGACAACATCGGCCTCGCAGCCCGGATCGAGCGCGCCGACCCGCCCGTCCCACCCGAGCGCCCGCGCCCCACCCCGCGTGGCCCAGAACCACAGTTGCGCCGCTGTCAGTGCCTGCCCGCGCATGCGCCCGACCTCGTGGGCGGAGCGCATTGCCGAGAACATCGAGAATGACTGTCCGCCGCCGACGTCGGTCGCCAGCGACAAGGCCATGCCCGCTTCCATCGCCGCCGCGAAATCGAACAGACCGCTGCCGAGGAACAGATTGGAGGTCGGGCAGATCGCCGCCAGTGCGCCGCTCGCTGCCATCCGGCGCCGGTCGGCATCGTCGAGGTAGATGCAGTGCGCGTAGACGGCGCGCTCGCGCAGCAGGTGATGGCGGTCGTATACGTCGAGATAGGAGCGCGCGTCCGGGAAGAGCTCGGCGATCCAGCGCACCTCGTCGAGGTTCTCGGCCACATGACTCTGGATCGCGAGGTCGGGCCGCGCGCGCGCGAGTTCACCGGCAGCCGCGAGCTGCCGCGCCGACGATGTCGCAGCGAATCGCGGGGTGATCGCATAGCCAAGCCGACCCTTGCCATGCCAGCGGTCGGCCAGATCCGCGCTTGCCTGTACGCCCTCGACCGCACCGTCGCGCAGCGCGACGGGCGCGTGCACGTCCATCAGGCACTTGCCCGCGAGCAGGCGCACGTCTCGCGCCAATGCATGGTGGAACAACGCATCGACCGACCCCGCGTGAACGCTGCCGAACACGCAGGCGCTGGTTGTTCCCTGTCGCGCCAGTTCGTCGAGAAAGAAGCGCGCGGCCGAGTCGCACACCTCGGGGTCTGCGAAGCCGGCCTCGGCCGGCCAGGTGTGACGCTCGAGCCACTGCAGCAAACCCGGTGCCGGCGACGCAATCACGTCGACCTGCGGCAGATGCAGGTGCGTATCGATGAAGCCGGGGGTCAGCAGACAGCCGCGCAGATCGCACACGCGGTCGTCCGCGCCAACAGAAGCGACCATTGCCGAATAGCTGCCACGCGCGACGATGTGCCCACCCTCGATCACCAGCAGTCCATCGTCGATCCAGCGCAGCGCCGATGGCGAGTGCGTCGGATCGGATGCGAAGTCAACCAGTGTGCCGCGCAGGACGGTGCGCATGTTCAATCCGGGTTCAGTCGTGAGCACAATGTCGGCGCAAGCAAGACAACGGGGCGCCGCAGCGCCCCGTTGTGATCGCCGGAAAGGGCGAGTTGGCGGACTACTTGCCGGCCGGCACCTTGCCGACCACGCCTTGCACGTAGTAGTTCATGCCACCGAGCTGCTCATCGGTCAGCACGGCGTCCTTGGCAGCGACGTCCTTGCCTTCGTTGGTCTTGATCGGGCCGGTGAACGGATGGAACTTGCCACCGCGGATCTCCTCGCCCTTCGCATTGACCGCGTCGACGAGTTCCTTGGGCAGCGAGGCGTTCAAACCTTCCAGCTTGATCGCGCCGTCGGCCATGCCCATCCACACGCTGCCGGTTTCCCACTTGCCATCAAGGGCCGCCTGAGCGCGCTTGGTGTAATAGGCGCCCCAGTGATGGGTCACCGCAGCCAGCTGGGCCTTCGGGCCAAACTTGCTCATGTCGGAGTGATAAGCGACGGCGAACTTGCCCTTTTCCTCGGCAGCGGCGACAACGGCGGTCGAATCGGTGTGGTGCGTGACCACGTCAGCGCCCTGGCCGATCAGCGCATTGGCAGCCTCACGCTCCTTGCCCGGGTCGTACCAGCTGTTGACCCACACGACGCGAACCTGAGCCTTCGGGTTCACCGCGCGCGCACCCAGCGTGAACGCATTGATCCCCTGCAGCACTTCCGGGATCGGGAACGCGCCGACGTAGCCGAGCGTGTTGCTCTTGGTGCTCTTGCCAGCGATCATGCCCGCCAGGTAGCGACCCTCGTAAAAGCGGGCGTTGTAGTTGGCCACGTTGGGCGCGGTCTTGTAGCCGGTGGCGTGCTCGAACTTGATGTCCTTGAACTCCTCGGCCACCTTGAGCGTCGGGTTCATGAAGCCGAAGCTGGTCGTGAAGATCAGCTTGTGGCCCTGCTGCGCGAGATCGCGGATCACCCGCTCGGCATCGGCCCCCTCGGGCACCTTCTCAATGAAGGTGCTGGTCACCTTGTCGCCCAGCGCCTTGAGCATCTCTTCGCGGCCCGCGTGGTGCTGCGAAGTCCAGCCAGCGTCACCGACCGGGCTGACGTAGACGAAGCCGATCTTCATCGGATCGACCTTCTTCACTTCTTCCTTCTTGGGCTCGGCCTTGGGCGCAGGCGCTTCCTGCTTCTTGCCGCAGGCCACAACGAGAACAGTGGCCGCAGCCACTGCAATCAGGCGGGTCAGGTTCATGCGATTTCCTCCGGAAAACCGCAGATTCTACGCACTCAGCAAATCAATGCGACAGGGTGCAAAACCCTGACACGGTCTCGAGGTTGCCGCAGACCTGTCACGCACCAGACCGAAGCATTTACGCACCACCGCTGCGCGCAACCGTCCGCCGGAGCACGATCACTGGCTCAGTTGTTCGGATTGAACGGCTTGCCCAGAGAACTCGGCATGTTGAGCCGGATCCAGTGCGGATTGCGCGATATCACGGCCAGCACGACGATGGTGGCTGCGTACGGAGCCATTGACATCACCTGCGAGGAAATCTCCACACCCAGCCCTTGCAGATGCAGCTGCAGCATCGTCATGCCGCCGAACAGGTAGGCGCCAGCCACCACGCGCGCGGGCCGCCAGGTGGCGAACACCACCACCGCCAGCGCGATCCACCCTCGGCCGGCAGTCATCGAATCAGCCCACAACGGCGTGTAGACCGTGGAAAGGAAAGCGCCGCCAAGACCTGCGCACGCCCCCCCGAAAAGCAGCGCTGCCAGTCGGATGCCGCGTACCGAGTAACCGAGGGCGTGGGCCGATGACGGCGACTCGCCGACCGCGCGCAGCACCAGACCCGCGCGGGTTCGGAACAGGAACCAGGCAACCGCCACCACCAACGCCATCGACAGATACGCCAGCGGATGAAGCGAAAACAGCGCGGGACCGACGAACGGAAGATCGCGAAGCAGCGGAATGCCATCCGCCTCGCGCGCCGGCAGGCTCACGCCAGACAGAGGAATGCCGATGAATGACGACAAGCCCGCGCCGAACAGCGCCAGCGCCAGGCCAGTTGCATACTGATTGGCGTGAAGGCCGAGCGCGAAGAAGGCGAACAGTGCAGCCAACAGAACCCCCGCCAGCGCACCGACTGCAAAGCCCAGCGCATAGCTACCGGTGACATGCACGGTAAAGAAGGCAACGACCGCGGCCAACAGCATCATCCCTTCGATACCCAGGTTGACCACACCGGTGCGTTCATGAACGAGGATGCCGATAGCCGCCAGCAGCAGCGGCGTGCCTGCACTGAGCGTGGCGGCAATCAGCGGCGCGAGTGCGTCCATGGCTATCCCGCCTTCGTCGCGCGCCAGCGCAACCTGAAGTGAATGAACGCATCACAGCCGAGAAGGAAGAAGAGCAGCAGTCCCTGATAGACGCCGGTCAGCCCGGACGGCAGGCCCAGCCGGGACTGCGACAGTTCACCACCGATGTAGAACAACGCCATCACGATGCTGCTGGCGATGATGCCGAGCGGGTTGAGGCGGCCAACAAAGGCGACGATGATCGCCGCGAAGCCATAGCCCGGTGAAATCGACGGCGTGAGCTGACCAACCGGCCCGAGCGCCTCAGCAGCGCCGGCCAGTCCGGCCAGACCACCCGACACCAGCAGCGAAAACCACAGCAGCCGACGCTGCGAGAACCCGCCGTAGCGCGCGGCCAGCGGCGCAAGCCCCGCCACGCGAAGCTGGAAACCGATCAAACCGCGGGCGAGCAGCAGCCAGGCGGCCCCGGCTGCGAGCAGCGCCAGCAGGAAGCCCACATGCAGCCGCAGTCCGTCGACCAGCTTCGGCATGCGAGCCGGCGAGTCGAACAGCGCGCTCTGGGGGAAGCCCATGCCCTGCGGATCCTTCAGCGGACCGTGCACCACGTACGACAGCAGCAGTTGCGCGATATAGACCAGCATCAGGCTGACCAGGATCTCGCTGGCGTGGAAGCGATCGCGCAGCAGCGCGGTGATCGCGGCCCAACCCATGCCGCCGACAATCGCTGCCAGCAGCGCCAGCGGCACGATGGCCGCCGTCGTCGCCGGACCGGCTTGCAGTGCCACCGCGCCCCCGGCGATCGCGCCGACGATCAACTGACCCTCGGCGCCGATGTTCCAGACGTTGGCCCGGAAGCACAACGCCAGACCGACTGCGCACAGGATCAGCGGCGTGGCCTTGAGCAAGACCTCGGAGACGCCGCGCAGGCTGCGCAGCGGCTCGATGAAGAACACCTGCACCGCCGCCAGCGGGTCCTTGCCCAGCAGCGCAAACAGCAGCATGCCGCACAACACCGTCAGCGTCAGCGCGATGATCGGCGACAACCAGGTCAGCAGACGTGACGGCGCAGCGCGCGGTACGAGCATGAAGGGCATCATGCGTTGCCTTCGCGCGGCCAGAGCCCGGACATCCAGCGGCCGATCTCATCCACCCCCAACGCGCGCGCCGGCACCGCTGGCGATAGCCGCCGCTGAGCCAGCACCACCAGCCGGTCGGCCAGTTCGAACAACTCGTCGAGTTCCTCGGACACCACAACGATCGCGCAGCCCTGCCCGCGCAGTGCGATCAGCGCATTGCGGATGGCCACGGCTGCACCCACATCGACACCCCAGGTGGGCTGATTGACGATCAGCACGCGCGGCTGCGCCTCGATCTCGCGGCCAACGATGAACTTCTGCAGGTTGCCGCCGGACAGACTGCCGGCTGCCGCCTGCGCCGACGGTGCCTTGACGCGGAAGCGCTCGATCACGTGCTGGGCAAAGCTGCGCGTCTGCGCCGGCTGGATCCAGCCGTGCCGGTGCAGCCAGTCTCCAGTCAGCAGCGTGTTTTCGGCCAGCGACATCTCGGGCACCGCCCCATGCCGCAGTCGCTCCTCAGGCACGTAGCGCAGTCCGAGACCGCGCCGCTCGCGCGGCCCGAGTTGACCTATCGGCTTGCCATCGAGTTCGATCGCGGCGTTGTCGGCCAGCGTTTCGCCCGACAACAGCGCCATCAGATCGCGCTGCCCGTTGCCCGATATGCCGGCGATGCCAACGATTTCGCCGGCGCAAACCGTCAGCGCCAGTGGTGCATCAGGCCGCAGTTGCAGTCCGTTCAGCCGCAAGCGCGGTTCGCCGGCCACCGAGTCATGCGCCGACACCTGCGGCGGCTCGGCACCGATCATCAGTCGCGCCAGCCCTTGCTCGGTCTGCTCTCGCGGATCGACGGTGGCGACAACTCGGCCGCCACGCATGACCGTGCAGACACTGGCCAGCGCGCGGATCTCATCGAGCTTGTGGCTGATGAACAGCACGCTGAGCCCGTCGGCAGCGAGCTGCCGCAGCGTCTCGAACAGGCGCTCGACCGCCTGCGGCGTCAGCACCGACGTCGGTTCATCAAGGATCAGCAGTCGCGGCGCTCCGAGCAGCGCGCGCAGGATCTCGACCCGCTGGCGCTCGCCAACCGAGAGCTCGTGAACATGCGATTCGGCATTGATCGACAGCCCATAGCGGTCGGCGACCTCGGCCAGCCGTGCCCGCACGCGCGCCATCGACCAGTCGGGCGGCAATCCCAGCCGCAGGTTCTCGGCCACGGTCAGCGTATCGAACAGCGCGAAGTGCTGATGCACCATCGCCACGCCGAGCCGCCGCGCCACCGCTGGGCTCGACACGTACACCATCGCGCCATCGAATGCCACGTTGCCAGCGTCGGGCTGCACTTCACCGGCAATCACCTTCATCAGCGTGGACTTGCCGGCGCCGTTCTCGCCGAGGATCGCGTGGATCTCGCCCGACCGGACCGTCAGCGATACGCCATCATTGGCGACCACCGACGGGTACCGCTTGGTGATGCCAGTGAGTTGCAGACGGACGGCGGCGGTGTCCATGCGTGCTCAGCGGCCAGCAGCTCGGTTACGCAGCGAGGCGTAGTGGGTCACCCTGGCCTCGTCTCCTCGGGCCCGGTACAGGGCTTCGAGTTCCTGAAACACGTAGACGTCCACCTGTCCGGCGCGCTCGAACTCGGATTCAAGCTGCAACTGCATCGAAAGCGCCTCATCGATACGACCGAGGCCGCGCAGTGTCCAGGCCTCCATCCAGCGCGCCACGCGCTCGCGCGCTGCATCGCCGGCCTGTGCGCGCAGAACGGTCTGGCGACGAAAGTGAACCAGCGCCTCGTCGAGCCGGCCGAGATCGTGCAGTGCCATGCCGGCATTGTTGTGCAGAGACCCCCGCCAATCGAGCGCAGCGGTCTGGTCCGACGCTTCGGCAACGGATAGCGCCTGCAGCGTCCATTTCAACTGGTCCAACGGTTGCGGCTCGGCGAATGCCATCATGTGCATCGCATCAATTGCCAGGCCGTCAAGCCGGGCTTGTTGCGCCTGATCGATCGCCGCCCGAAAGAACCTTGCGGCGGTCTGCCTCGCCTCGGACGTGAGCAAGTTCGCCGGATGCGCTGCTGAGACATAGGTGCGGCCAGTCTCGATCGCATGCCGGACGCGCGCCTCGGCACCCGCGGTCGCCATGTCGGGCTCGAGGTCATTCAACATCTGGCGAGCGCGTGCGAAATCGCCACGCAAGCCATAGGTTCGCGCGATCTGCGTCTTCAGGATCAACTGTTCATCAGAACCGGCGCCCGCGAGCGCAGCGACGAAGCGAGCCTCGCTTGCCGCCGGCTGACTGAAGTCCCAGAGCTTGGATACGTCCATGGCCCTCACGGGAATCGCGCCACCTGCGGCAGCAGCCAGCAGGAAAAAACGACTGGCAACCGAAGTGAGACGCATGGGTGACGACAAGAAGGGGGAGGCACTGGCGGAGGCGGTGAGATTCGAACTCACGGACGGTTGCCCGTCGCCGGTTTTCAAGACCGGTGCCTTAAACCGCTCGGCCACGCCTCCGGCAAAGGCGGAAGAATAAACGCTAACGGCCTGGGTTCGTGGCCACAGGCGAATCGGTGCACAGCTTGCGGTTGTAGCGCGCTGCCCGCAGCACGGCCGCAAGCGAGGTGGCGTCGGAGGGCGGATAGTTGTGCTGATTGCGAAGATCGGCTTCGGTGGCGTCGATCAGCGGCCCGAACCCGGCCAGCGTCTGCTGGCAGGCGGCGGCCTCACCGGCGCGGAACTGTGCGAGCGCCAGGTCATTGCGTATCCAGCCCATGTCGAGCCAGTGCACCCATTCCGTACAGGTGCCGACGATGGGTTCGAGCAGGCTGCGGGCCCGCGCGAACTCCTTCCGGTCGTAGGCCTGCTTGAACGACTTTCGCGCCGCAGCCACGGCGCTGCGATTGCACCCCGGTTGCGGGCGAAGGTACTCACCATCGAAGCGCGCACGGGCGCCACAGAAGCCGCGACACCCAGCCTCCGCACCCTCGACGATGCGCACGTCGATCCCGCCACCGCGCGGCACGAACGCGACTTCGCAGGCGGGCAGGCCGGCACCTTCCTGAACGACAGCACGTCCGGATTCGATCGTTCCGTCAATCGCGCAGCTGTGCCCGTTCGCGCCCGCCGCCTTGATGGAGAAGCGCATGACGCCGGACTCGGAACGGCGAATATCAAGCGAGCAGCAGCCTGAAGGCATCAGGTAGGCACCTGGCACGACAGTCGGCTCGGACGCAAACGCGGTCGCGCCCGTCCAGCACACGATCGCACCGGCAAGCAGCCTCGAAGCAGGACTCATCATGGGCAAATCGTAGCGGACGCAACCGCTATCGCCGCAGGCGCGCCCTCGCCTCGGCAATGCGCTCGTCGAGATAGGTCTCGTAGAAGGCGGCATTCAGTCCGACCAGCGGCTCGACCAGCGGCATCATGCGATCGTCGACCAGGTGGACGACCGGTACGACCCGGACGCCAAAGCGCTGCGCCAGCGCAGCCCCGGATGTTGCTGCACCATCCAGATCGACGATGGGCTTGCGTCCGACGATCGAGATCTCGCGGATCAGCGGGCCGGACACCGCTGCGCCGGCAAGCCGAGGACGCAGGTACCCGCGCCGCACCTCGGCACAGTACGCACAGCCCGGCGTGGAAAACAGCAGCAGCGCGGGTTGGCCCGAGCGGCGGATCTGGCCTGCAAGATCACGAAGGTCGCGCACGGCAGAGAGTTCCGCCTCCGCATCTGAACCCCTTGCGGACGCAGGCAGCGCGGCGCTGGCGAGCGCGACCAGCGCGACCGCGCGCCGCCTTGGCAGCATGTCAGGCAAGACCCGGATTGCCCTGCACGTTGACCATACGCGGCAGATTGAGCGCGCGCGGCTTGATCACCTTCTGGTCGCGCAGGTAGCGGGCGACCACGTCCCAGATCGCCTCGCCCTTGACGTTCTCCTGCACGCTGGCCCAGCCGGCAACCTTGTAGGTCTTGCCGGGTTCGATCGGCCGGCCGTTAACGCGCATGTCGGAGATGCGGCTGCCCATGCGTGCGGTCGGATCGATCGCGTACTGAAGTCCACCGACCCGCACCATGTCGCCGCCCTGCTGCAGATACGGGTCCGGGTTGAACAGGTTGTCGGCAACGTCTTCCAGCACCGTCTTGAGCATGTCGCCGCTCATGTCGTTGACGGTCGTGGCCGGATAGGTGATTGCGGTCTGATCGAGCACATGCTCCATCAGGATCGACTGCCCCGGCAGCAGCGAGGTGCCCCAGCGGAAGCCCGGCGAAAACGCGATCTCCGCGCCGCGAACCGCCATCAGCGCATCGCAGATCAGCTGATCGAAGCTGCCATTGAAGTTGCCGCGCCGGTACAGCAACCCCTCGGTCACCGCCAGCTTCTCGTTGAGCCGAGCCTCGTACGGCTGGCGAACACGGTTGATGAAGGCGTCCATCTCCGCATCGGCGGGCAGCAGATTGGAGAACACCGGCAGCAGCTTGTAGCGGAAGTCGGTGACTTTGCCGCCCTTGACGTCGAAGTCGAGCGCAGCGAGGAACTTGCCGTTGCTGCCGGCGTTGGTCACCAGCGTCTGGCCGCCCGCGTTGCGAACGATCGAAGGCTGCGGCACGCCATCGTGGGTGTGTCCGCCGAGGATCGCATCGATGCCGCGAACGCGCGAGGCCATCTTCAGATCGACGTCCATGCCATTGTGGCTGAGCACCACCACGACCTGCGCGCCCTTGCCGCGTGCTTCGTCGACGTGCTTCTGCATCAGGTCGTCCTTGATGCCGAAGTTCCACTCCGCGACGAAGTGGCGCGGATTGGCGATCGGCGTGTAAGGAAACGCCTGGCCGATGATCGCGACCTTCACGCCATGGAGCTCGCGGGTCAGGTAGGCGGGGAAGACCTGATCGCCGAAGTCAGTGGTCTGAACGTTCTGGGCCACGAAGTCGATGCGGCCCTTGAAGTCCTTGTCGACGATCTCCTGAACGCGCTTGGCGCCGTAGGTCATCTCCCAGTGCGGGGTCATCACGTCCACACCGAGCAGCTTGCAGGCATCGACCATGTCCTGCGCGTTGGTCCACAGCGCCGTTCCGGAGCCCTGCCAGGTGTCGCCGCCGTCGAGCAGCAGCGCGCCTGGCCGCGAAGCCCGCAGCCGCTTGATCAGCGTCGCGAGGTGGGCGAAGCCGCCGACCTTGCCGTAGGTTCGCGCCGCCGCCTCGAAGTCGAGGAAGGTAAATGCGTGGGCTTCGATCGATCGCGGCGCAATGCCGAACTGTTTGAGCAGGTGCTCGCCGACCAGATGCGGCGCCTTGCCCAGCGCGTCGCCGAGCCCGAGATTGACGCTCGGCTCGCGAAAGTAGATCGGCTTGAGCTGCGCGTGGCAGTCGGTGAAGTGCAGCAGGTGCACGTTGCCGAACCGCGGCACCTCGTACATCCGTGCCGCGGCAGCGGGCTGCTGCGCCAGCGCGTCGCGTGAGGCAATCGGCAGTCCGGCCGCTGCCGCCGCGGACAGGATCTGGAGAAACTCACGTCGGTTCAAGCCACTCATCGATGCTTCCTCATCACCTCGCTCATCGACGAGGCTGTATGACTCACTTGGCAAAGCGAAGCAGGGACTGGATGTCTTCCGCAAACATTTCGCCTTCCTCGCGCAGCACGATGCGCCCTCCGGGCTGCACCACGTAAACCTCGGGCAACGTTCTGCGCTTTCCAAACCAGTCGGTGGTCTGCGCAGGCGCCATCGCCGCGGCAAACGTGTACCCGCGCTGCCGCAGATATTCGCGCTCCACCGCCGGGTCCTTGGCGATGGACAGCGCCAGCACAATCAGCTTGCCGCCAGACTGCTCATGCAACTTTTGAACGTGAGGGTTCTGTCGCGCACAGAACGGGCACCAACTGGCCCACATCTGCACGACGACCGTGCTGCGATCGAGTTCGGCGGCCGTCAGGGTGCGGCCGTCGAAGAGCGCAATGTCGGTCCAGCGCAAACGGTCCTGCGCCGCCGCCGGGACCACCAGGCTGGCAAACAGCACAGAGGCCAGAACGACGGCCAGCTGCCGGATGATCTTGCTCATGACAGAGACTCAGGCGCCGCAGCCCGGCTTTGGCCGGGCTGCGAGAGCCACCTACTTGTTGACGGGCGACTGAGGGTCGAGAAGAAGCGCCATCACGTGCCGGATCTGGTCCTCGGTCAGGATGCCGGCATCGCCGAACCGGGGCATGGATGTGCAGGCATTGAAGGCGTGCGCATTCCAGATCTTGGCCCACGTGTACTTCAGAATCGCCTCGCTGTTACCGCGCAGCTTGCCGTAGTTGTAAAGCGTCGGTCCGATATTGCCGTGCGAGATCTCCTCCTTGGAGATCTGGTGGCACGCATAGCAGTTGCCGCCGTTGACCGTATCGGCGCGATCGGTCCACTGCATGCCCACGCCGCTCTGCGCGATGCGCTCGCCCTGCTTGAAGTCGCCCAGGTAGCGCCCATCGGCCGGATATCGCACTGCGGCCAGCGCAGCCTTTTCGAGACGCGCACGAACCTCGGCAGACGGCTGATTGGCTGCCTGCGTGCACGACTTCTGCAGGTCCGACTGGTTGAGCCGGTCCACCTTGGCAATGCTGCGGTCAGCGAAACCTGCCTTGATGACTGCCAGCGTCTCCTGCTCGGTCGGCGCCGTGTAGAACAGCGAAGCACAACCCGCCAGCGAGCCGATGGCGGCAACGGCCGCGATACCCTTGATCCACGTCGATTTCATGGCCCCTCCTTCAGCGCTTGATCGACGGCGATTCCATCGTGCCGCCACTGGCGCGAACGCCAAGATAGTGAATCAGATCGATGGTCGTCTGCGAGACGAACACCGGCTCGGGGAACCGCTGCTGGCGGAAGCAGTCGTTGATCCGCCATTGCATGGTGCGCAGCGCGCCCTGTGACACCCGGTAAGCCGGCCATTGCGCAAATGCACGCTGCGCCGCCTTGGCATCCTCGAAATTCGGCAGGTCCTGCAGACGAATGCGCTGGCCATCGACACCATGACAGGTGGAGCAGGCAAAGTCATAGGGACCGCCCCGCATGTAGAACAGATACTTGCCGCGGTCGAAGGCGGCCCGCTCTTTTGGATGACTGTTCGGGACATCGATCCTGGCGCCACGCGACTGTTCGACCACCCAGGCGGTGATCGCCTCGTTGTCGGTCTGCCGCTGGCCCGTGCCGGAGAACGGATTGCGGGTGGCTTCAGCACGCGTGAAACCCTGCAACGTCACCATGCAGTGCACGAGCCGGGCCTCGAAGTCCATGACCGTGTCGGCGTCGGCGAAATAACGCGGCAGACGTGCGTAGGCGCCTTTGACCACACCCGGCCCGAGCCCGAGGTCGCACTGCTCGAGCGAGACCTGTTTCGGTCCGCGCTTGGCCTTCCAGAGGCCTTCGCCCCTCATGGCAACCAGTTCCGCCGGATTGCCATCCTGGAGCATGGCCCGATATCGGGCGATCTCCTCGGCGGCGTTCTGCTGCGCGATCGCGGGCAGACCCGCGCTGAGCAAGCCGGCTGCGAGTGCGACCCATACGCCGCGCCTCACGGATGCATTCAGGTTCATGACGTCTCCTTGTGTGCGCCGACGATGCGGCAGGCCGCATGTCGACTCTTTTGTGACAACGCCTCTACGGGCGCAGGTAAACAAACCCCTCGCGTGCCTGCAGGCGCGCCGCTTCAGCAACGCCCGAGGGCACGATGTCCGCCTCCGCAACGACACGGGCGCGGTCGATCTTGCGCTGGACCAGCGTGTTGTTGCACAGGCGGAACTCCACCCCTCTGGCCTTCAACTCCTGTATCGACACATCGAACGGGTTGCCATTGCGGTCCTTTGCGCCGTCGAGCATGAACTCGATGCCATTGCCGTTGCCAACGACGACGATCCGGGCCGCGGGGTCTGCTGCGAGGTGATTACGAACATTGCCCATGCCGCGCTGCGCCTCGTCGAGACCCAGCGTCATGTGATAGACGACGCGCACCGGCGCGGAGGATGACTGCGCGGCCGGTGCCTGGCTCACCGAGACGCAGCCTGACGCTCCGATCATGGCGAGGGCCGCAGCCACAGACATCAGCAGTCGTTCCATGAATCAACCTCCTCGTGCGTGAATGGCAAGGAATGCCCGTGGCCTCAGTTGATCGTGGCCTTGTCAGTACGGGACTCGTTCTTGTTGTCGAGCCAGGTGACCGTGATCTCGTCGCCCTTCTTGCCGCCCTGGAACCTGAACTGCAGGTACGGGTTCTTCGAGACGGCCGGCCCCCATTCCGCGCTGAGGACCGTCTTGCCCGCATGGGTGACGGTCACGTTGGAGATGTAGTGCGCCGGGACGAGCTTGCCTGCACCGTCGCGCCGCTGACCGGTTTCCATTTCGTGACTCATCAATACCCGAACCTCGACACTGCCATCGGCCTGCGCGGTCGCTCGAATCCGCATCGGATCTGCCATCTGTAACTCCCAAGTTGACCGGGCCCGCCGCAGGCATGCCCGGGAAAATGAAATGAGCTCGTCTTACCTGCGTCCGCGCAGGTCAGCCGCCGCAACCACCCAGCGTGACCTTGACTTCCTTCGTTGCAGTGAAGAACTGGTTGTTCGCCTTCACGAGCGCAATCACGTTCGAGGTCTGGCCCATCTTGAGCCGCGTCGACACATTGGCTTCGGTCCCCTGCGGGATCGTGAAGCCGGCGGCAAGCGCATTGGGGTTCTTGTCCACCAGGATCCAGACACCCTGTGTGCCCGGCACCTTGCTGACGACACCCACCGGCACCACCGCGCCGTTTTCGGCGATGTCCGGCGCAGTGATCGCGATATCCGCGCTTTCCTTTGCCGCGCTGCCGCCGAGCGACTTGACGACATCCTGCACCGACTTCGCCTCGAAAGCCGCCTTGTTCCATGCGGGAGCCTGCTGCGCCAGCGCAGTCAGCGGCAGCGAAGACGCGGCTGCCAGCACACTCATGCCCGCACCCGCCTGCATCAGGTGACGACGTTGCTTGTTCATTCACTCCTCCTGTGGTCAATCGCCGCGCCCGAACAGGGCAACCAGCGGGGATTTCAATAAAACGGACTGCTTGATGAATGCCGGTTCAGGGCTTTGCACCGCTGATGATCCAGGCCGCCAGCTCAGACGCTTCCGACTCGGAGATGGACTGCGGCGGCATCGGGATCGCGCCCCAGACCCCGGCTCCGCCCTGCCTGATCTTGCCGACAAGGTACGCGTTGGCATCAGATCGCGCTGCCTGCTTGCCGGCGATCTCGGCAAACGACGGGCCAACAAGCCGGTTGGACGGATGATGACATGCGACGCAGCCGTTTTTGGCCAGCAACTGCTGCGCCTTCGCGCCGGCACTTGCCGCAGGTGCAGCAGCGGCAGCGGTTGCCACGGCAGCCGGCGATGCAGCTGCCTTACGGTCGTAGCGCGTCGTATCGATTGCGCCCTTGCCCCCGAGCGGCCTGAACTGCTCGACCAGGTTGCCGTGCGCATTGCGCGCAAACGCGGGCAGTTCGGAGGCGACCTTGACGTCCTTCACGCAGTTGGTCATGCACAGCGAGCCCTGAACGTCGGGCTTGCCCTTGACCGAGGCCATACCGTGGTTACGCGTCATGCCGTTGCGATTGGGCATCGGCACCGTGAGGATTGACTTCTCATCGAGCGAACCGTTGGCGGGCAGGATGTCGTTCAGGTGCAGCACGTAGGCGGTCACAGCATAGGTGTCGTCGACCGAGAGCGACATCGGATTGGTCCACGGCATCGACCGGTAGATGTAGTCGTACAGCGTGGTCGCCGCATTGAGCTTCGTGCCCACGGTTCGCGGCACCTCCGGATCCTTGAGCCGCGAAGCGCGTCCTGTCTTCAGGTCCTCCGGTTCGACACCGCCGGCCAGCACCAGATACGCGTTGCTTTCGCCAAACGTTCCGTGGCAGGCAGCGCACTGCTGGTCATAGATTTCCTGACCGCGCTCGACCGTGCCACGTCCCTTGCGCAGGCCATGTCCGTCAGGGCGAACGTCAATGTCCCACGCGGCGATCTCCGCCGCCGTGGGTGCACGCCCGAAGTTGAAGCGAGGCGCGTTCGTGACCGCCTGCGCCATGGCCACTGCCGGCACAACCGCGGCGATCAATGCAACCAGCAGACCGCCGGTCGCTCCACGAACGCCCCGCAGATCAGCCCAGCTGGACATTGGTCACCTCCCCGTTGGCCGCGACTTGCCAGGTCTGGATCTTGTTGTTGTGATAGATCGAACGCGTGCCGCGCACTGCACGCAGTTGCGCGACCGTGGGCTGCACGTGCCCGGTCTCGTCCACGGCACGGCTCTGAAGGTGAGCCATGTTGCCGTCCCACGTCCAGTCGATCCGGAACCGGGTCAGGCACTTGGTCATCACAGGATCCTGTAGCTTTGCCGTGCGCCAGTTGCGACCGCCATCGGTCGACACGTCAACGCGGCGGATCTTGCCGCGACCGGACCAGGCCAGGCCCGTGATCTCGTAGTACCCCTTGTTCAGCAGCACCTGGCCGGCGGACGGCGTGGTGATCACCGACTTGACCTCCTGCACACCGCTGTACTGGCGATGCAGGCCGTCGGGCATCAGGTCAACGTAGTGGAGGCTCTCCTCGCGCGTGTTCCATGGCGCATCGCCGACCTCGATCCGGCGCAACCACTTGACGCTGGACACGCCCTGCACACCCGGCACCAGCAGCCGCAGCGGATAGCCGTTTTCGGGTCGCAGCATCTCGCCGTTCTGGCCGTAGACGACCATCACATCGTCGAGCGCCATCTCGATCGGCACGGTGCGGGTCAGGTGCGAACCATCGGCGCCCTCGGCCAGCACATAGCGCGCCTTCTTCAGATCGATGCCTGCCTCGCCAAGCAGCGTAGAAAGCGGCACACCGGTGAACTCGCTGCAGGCCAGCATGCCGTGCGTGTACTGGACCGTCGGGACCGCAACATTGCCCCATTCCATGCCGGTATTGGCGCCGCACTCGATGAAGTGCATACGCGATACCGACGGATAACGCATGATGTCGTTCATCGACAGCAGCAGCGGCCGCTGTACCAGGCCGTGAATCATCAGCCGGTGCTTGAACGGATCGATCTCGGGCATGCCGGAGTGATGACGCTCGAAATGGACACCGCTGGGCGTGATGATCCCGAACAGCGACTGCAACGGCGTGAAGCTGATCGACGAGTGCGGCGTGCGCGTCAGTCCGGGGCTCATCCGGCGCACGACCGACTTCTCATGCGGCGACGGCATCCCGTAGGGCGATGCACCCACCGGCGCGCCGAGCCCGATCGGGCCGGTCGCGGGCAAGGCGCTGCCAGGTGAATGCGTCTGCCCCAGCGCGCCACCTGCCGCCAGGGCCGCCGCGGCGCCGGCAGCACCCCCAAGAAAGCCACGGCGCCCCGCCTTGATTTGCGCAATCGCCACGTTGTCGAGATGACTCTCCGGCGCGGGACGAATCTGGCCGGCCTGAACCTTCTTTGTTGTCATGCCCCCTCCTGCCGCGCAACGCCCTGCTCCTGCTTGGGCATGAAGCGACGCAGCGTGTTGTTGCCAACGGTCAGGTCTTCCGCCTGGCCAGCCACCTGAACACAAACGGTGCGGCAAAGCGTCACCACCGTTTCGTCGGCCACCGAGTAGAAAATGACCGCGCCCTCACGCCGCCGCTTGAGTGCGCCGCGGCTGTACATGAGATTCAGATGGCGGGAGACGTTTGGCTGCGATGCGCCGGTGTGCTCGACGATCTCGGAGACACTGCGCTCCCCGTCACAGAGCGAATTCAGAATCTTCAGCCGAGTTGGCTCGGACAGCAGCGCGAAGTACGACGACACGCGCTCGAACAGCGCGTTCAGTTCCGGATCCAACGGTGCCTCCTGTGGGCGAGCGGTCGACCGCTCGTCGTTATTGCTGTGTACGAAGTGACTGTGCGCCGAGGGCAGACAAATCAACATATGCGCATACAAGCATATGTAACGAGACTACCAATGCGCCATTTGCAACGTCAAGCGTTTTCGCAAAGACAGTGATGCGCCTCACCGACGCACGCCAGCCTTTCGCAGCGGATGGCGGCACGCCGGGTCACCGGCCACCCCGGCGGCCTGCATGCAGGCGGATCCGCCGACGCTGCGATCCGCCCGAGGGGATGCGGGCTGGATGGCTAACGGACGGTCAGCGCGGAAGGCGGTGCGACGGCGCCCGTTGCGCTGTCGCGTCGGGCATCGAGCGCGAAGCGTAGGCGAAAGAGATCTGCGACACGATCGGCTTGCAGTTTCTCCATCAACCGAGCGCGATGGACTTCGACCGTGCGCTGCGAGATGCCGAACTCTTCGGCAATCTCGCGGTTATGCATCCCGTTCGTCACCCGCTCGAAAACCTCGGTTTCCCTGTCGGTGAGGCGTTGCAGTCGCGCGACCATCGCCTCGTACTCGCGCAGTTCGTCCTGACGCCGACGGTCGGCCCGCCACGCCACCGCCACGGCCGCAACAAGCTCGGACTCGTCCACCGGCTTCTCGAGGAAGTCCACGGCGCCATCGCGCAGCGCGCGTCGCGCCATCGCCACATCGCCGAAGGCAGTGATCACCACAACCGGCAGGTCGGCACCCGTGGCCTTCAGGCGACGCTGCAATTCGAGCCCCGAGAGGCCGGGCAGGCGCACATCGACGAGCGCGACGGCCGGTCGCAGGTGGGGACCGGCCTGAAGAAATGCTTCGGCGGAGCCGAATCCAACAACTTCAAACCCATGCAGGCGCAGCAGCATCGCGATCGAATCTCTGACCGCTTCATCATCCTCGACAACAAAAACAAGCTGACTGCTCATCGGCGTCTCCTCTGTTCGATTCGCCCAAGCCGCGCCCCCGCGCGAGCACGGTGGAAAGAACCTAGCATGCAAACCGTCGACAAATGCTGATTGAGCTTAACCAGTCTGCAGCGATTCGACCGCCTGCATCGGACGTTTGCGTGTTGCGAATCAGGCAACATCCGTCAGCCGCCGCCGAGCACCCGCACGCGTTTCAGGACTTCAGCGCCCGCGCCAGATCGACCTTCAGGTCGACAAGATCCTCCAAGCCGACCGCGACTCGAATCAGGCCCTCGGTGATGCCAGCGCGCTGCCGCGCATCCGGCGCGACCCGACCGTGGGTCGTGCTCGCCGGGTGGGTAATTGTTGTGCGGGTGTCGCCCAGGTTGGCCGTGATCGACATCAGTTGAACGGAATCAATGACTCGCCAGGCACGGGCGCGCGGGTCGCCGCCTGCATCGGGCTTGAGCTCGAAGCTGAGCACTGCACCCGGCCCGCTCTGCTGGGACCGCGCCAGCGCCACCTGCGGATGCGACTCGAGGCCAGGAAACAGAACGCGCGCGACCTGCGGCTGCTGCTCGAGCCAGCGCGCAAGATCGAGCGCGGCGGCCGACTGGGCGCGCAGTCGCACCCCAAGCGTCTCGAGCCCCTTGAGCAGCACCCAGGCGTTGAAAGGCGAGATGCTCGGGCCCGCGCTGCGCAGCACGGGCAGCAATGCATCGCGAATGAACTCGCGGCGGCCGAGTACGGCACCGCCCAGCACGCGGCCCTGACCATCGATGAACTTGGTCGCCGAATGAATCACGACGTCGATCCCGAAGTCGAGCGGCCGCTGCAGCACCGGCGTGCAGAAGCAGTTGTCGACCACCGTCAACGCGCCATGCGCGCGTCCGAGTGCAGCGAGCGCGGCCAGATCGATGATCTCCATCAGCGGATTGGACGGCGTCTCGCAGTACAGCAGTCGCGTGCGCGGTGTCATCGCATCCTTCCACGCCTGCGGATCGGTACCGCGAACGTAGGTCGTCTCGATGCCGAAGCGGGCCAGCAAATTGCTGAACAGCTGCACGGTTGCGCCAAACACATTGGCAGCGCACACGATGTGATCGCCGCTGCGCAGCACAGCCATCGCGGTCGCCAGGATTGCCGCCATGCCGGAGGCGGTCGCCAGACCATCTTCCGCGTTTTCCAGCGAGGCAAGACGCTGCTCGAACATCTGCACCGTGGGATTCGAGAATCGCGAATAGACAAAGCCGTCTTCCGAGCCGGCAAACGTGCCGGCCGCCTGGGCGGCGGACTCGAACACGAAACTCGAAGTCAGGAACAGCGCCTCGCTGTGCTCGTTGAACTCGGTGCGCAACGTGCCGGCGCGGATGGCGCGGGTATCGAATTGAAGGGGATCGCTCATCGCCACTGTGCAAAAGAAAAGGCCCGCTCAGCATGGAAGAGGCGGGCCTTACGCGATCACCGCCGCTTTAGCTGCATTTGTCACGCGCCCGCAAGCTGAGCTCAAATCGGCGCAGAGCGGATGCTATCAGGCATCCGCCGGTTCAGGCATCGGCCGATTCGATCGCCAGGCTCAACTGGTTGCGCGGACCGTCATCGGCCACAGCCGGCGACAGCCGGGCCGCCTCCACATGATCCAGATAATCGGCGGTTACGTCGCCCGTGATGTAGACGCCGTCGAAGCACGACGCCTCGAACCGCTGTAACGACGGGTTGCAGTCGCGCACCGCCTGCTTCAGGTCCTCGACATCCTGGTAGATCAGCGCATCGGCGCCGATCTCGCGCCGGATCTCGTCGATGCTCTTGCTGGCGGCAATCAGTTCGCCGCGCGTCGGCATGTCGATCCCGTAGACGTTCGGATACCGGACTGGCGGGGCCGACGACGCCACCATCACCTTGCGCGCGCCCGCCTCGCGGGCCATGCTGACGATCTCCTGCATCGTCGTGCCGCGCACGATCGAGTCATCGACCAGCATCACGTTCTTGCCGCGAAACTCCACGGCGACCGTGTTGAGCTTCTGGCGCACCGACTTCTTGCGTACCGCCTGACCCGGCATGATGAAGGTGCGGCCGATGTAGCGATTCTTGATGAAGCCTTCCCGGTACGGCAGGCCGAGGGCGTCCGCCAGTTGCATCGCCGAGGGTCGGCTCGAATCAGGGATCGGCATCACGACATCGATATCGCCCAGCGGCACCGCGGCCTTGACCCGCGCCGCCAGATACTCGCCCAGCTTGAGCCGGGCGCCATAAACCGATACGCCGTCGATGACCGAGTCCGGCCTGGCGAGGTACACGTACTCGAAGATGCACGGGTTCAGCGACGGCGACTGGGCGCACTGCTGGCTGAAAAAGCGGCCTTCGAGTTCGATGAAAACCGCCTCACCGGGTGCGATGTCGCGCACGAAACGGAAACCGAGGCCTTCGAGCGCAACCGACTCCGAGGCCACCATGTACTCGGTGCCGCGATCGGTCTCGAGCGCACCGAGGCACAGCGGCCGGATACCAAACGGATCGCGAAACGCCAGCACACCGTAGCCGGCGATCTGCGCGGCCACCGCATACGAGCCGCGCACGCGCCGATGCACCCCCGCCACCGCCTTGAAGATCGCTGCCGGATCGAGACGCAGCCCATCGCTTGCCAGCTGCAGTTCGTGCGCCAGGACGTTGAGCAGCACCTCGGAGTCGGAGTTGGTGTTGATGTGCCGGCGGTCGATCCGGAACATCTCGTCCTTCAGCTGTTCGGCGTTGGTCAGGTTGCCGTTGTGAACCAGCGTGATACCGAAGGGTGCATTGACGTAGAACGGCTGCGCTTCCTCGGCATTGGAGGCCGAGCCCGCCGTCGGATAGCGGACCTGCGCGATGCCGCAGTTGCCGGGCAGCGAGCGCATGTTGCGCGTGCGGAACACGTCACGCGCCAGGCCGTTGCCCTTGTACATGTGAAACGTGCTGCCGTTGGCGGTCGAGATGCCCGCCGCATCCTGTCCGCGGTGCTGCAGCAGTTGCAGGGCGTCGTACAGCAACTGGTTGACCGGCCCGGTCGCTACAACACCGACGATTCCACACATGAATCCGTACTCCTCTGCGAATCGCTGCCAACGTGCGAGCGGCGCCGTCAATCGCCTCGGGCGGACGCCAGGTGAGGCGAAATCCACGGCGAGACGAATCGTACCGCCGCTTCGACATGCGGCAGCAGCACCGATTGCTTCCAGGCCGGCTGCTGGACCATCGACGTGCGGCCCGCTAGATAAGTCAGCACCAGCAGCAGAAGCGCTGCGCGCGCTGCGCCGAACACGGCGCCCAGCAGCCTGTCGGTTCCCGACAAACTGACGGCGCTGAGCAGGCGCTTGATCGCCATCGCCACCAGCGCGGCGGCAACAAGGCAGCCGATGACAATGAGCAGCGCGGCCAGCGCGGTACGCGCCGCCGGCCATGGCAGATCGAACGGAAACCGCTCGCCCAGCGGCACCGCGTGCAGCAGCGCCAGCCACAGGCCCGCGACCCAGCCCGCGAGCGACAGGACTTCGCGCATGAAGCCGCGCCACAGCCCAAGCCCGATCGAGACGCCAGCGATCGCTGCGATGGTCCAGTCAACGGGGGTCAGGTTCATCGATCCGCGCATCCTCAGAGCGCGACAAGGTCGGCGCCGTGACCGAGCTCGCGCAAGCGCGTGCGCGCGCGCTCGGCGTCCGCACGGTTCGGATAAGGACCAACCCGGACGCGCCAGCGCGGGCCATCGGCGGCTTCGGTACGCTCGACGAACGCCGGCAAACCTGCCGACTTCAACTTCGCCATCAGCTCGCGTGCAGCCTGCTCGCTGCGCGGCGCCGCCGCCTGGACAGCGAACTTCGCGTCAGCTTTGGTGGCCGACTTCGCGGGCCGAGTCGCATCTGACTTTGGCGCCGACTTCGGATCGGATGGCGCTTCGGTCTTTGCGTCGGCACGTGTTTCGGGCTTCGCATCGGGCCGAGGCTTGGCTGTATCGGCGACCGCCTTGACCGTTGCCACGCCCGCGGCGGCAGCCTTCGGATCCGCGCCACTCGGATCGACCCGCTTTGTGTCTGCGGACGCATCACCCGTCGAACTGGCTTCTGCGGCACTGCCGGCAGCGGGCTTCGTGCCCGGCGCGCCTTGTGGCGAGGCTTCGGACTCGCTCGCCGCATCGGGCGGCGGCGCGCCCTGCAACGACGCAGGATCGGGCAGCGGCACCGGTACCCGGGGCGGGGATGACACCTTGTCTGGCGCCCTGTCGCTTCGCACCTCGATCGGAATCGAATCCGGCACCGCGCGTGGCAATGGATCGAGGATCAGCGGGACCACAGCCGCAGTCGCCAGCAACAACACCGCTGCGCCAATCAGCCGGCGGCGCGCCTGCACGCGAAGCGCGGCAGCCTCGTCCACGCGCTCGGAATCCGACTCTCGCGCCGCCTTGTCAGATCGGGGCTGGCCACGGGCGCGACTGCCCTCGCCTTTGTCGGACCGCCAGAACGCCCAGTTCATCCGCGCTTGTCCTATCCGCCCTGGCGAGACGCCGAACTCGGTGCATCGGTTACCTGACGCTGCCTCATCACCTCGGCCACGGTGCTGAAACTGCCGAACACGATGATCCTAGCATCGGCCTGCGCCGCCCCGAGCGCGGCGCGATAGGCGTCTGCGAGCGTCGCGTGCTCGGCGACCGAGGTTGCGCCCTCTGCCCGCAACAGACTCGCCAGGTGCGCAGCACTCATGCCGCGAGGTCCCGGTGTTGGCCCGACATGCCAGTGGTCGATACGGTCGCGGACGCGTCGGATCACGCCGGTGGCGTCCTTGTCGGCCAGCATGCCAAAGACGGCGTACGTCTGCGGAAAGAATCCCTGACTGTCGAGGTTCTGCGCGAGCACCGCCGCCGCGTGTGGGTTGTGGGCCACGTCCAGCACGACCGCAGGCTGGCCGGGAAGAACCTGAAAGCGGCCTGCGATCTCGACTGTGAGCAGTCCGGTACGCACCGCCTGCTGGCTGATCGGCAGGCGATCGGCCAGCACCTCGAGCGCAGCCAATGCGCCGGAGGCGTTGAGCAACTGGTTGGCCCCACGCAGCGCCGGATACGGCAGGCTGGCCCGCCGCTGCTGGCGGCCGCCGTAGGCCCACTGCTGCAAGCCCTTGCCGTAGTCGAGACCGGCGTAGTTGAAGTCGCGTCCGAACAGCCAGAGGTCAGCGCCCAGATCCGCAGCGACCTTCAGCAGCGCAGCGGGGGGTTGCGGATCGGAACAGATCGCGGGCCGGCCCGGACGGTAGATGTGCGCCTTCTCGAAGCCGATGTGCTCGCGCGTCGGCCCGAGAAAGTCGGTGTGATCGATGTCCACCGACGTGACGATCGAGACATCAGCATCGACGATGTTCACGGCGTCGAGCCGGCCGCCCAGCCCGATCTCCAGCACCACCGCATCGAGCCGCGCGCGCATCAGAAGCCGCAGAATCGCCAGCGTGGTGAACTCGAAATACGTCAGTGGCACCGCGCCACGCGCCTGTTCCACGGCCGCCAGCTGCTCGATCAGCGCGCGGTCGTCGGCCTCGACGCCATCGATTCGCACCCGCTCGTTGAAGCGCAGCAGATGCGGCGACGTGTACAGCCCGACCCGATAGCCCGCGGCGCGCAGGATCGACTCGAGCATCGCGCAGGTCGAGCCTTTGCCATTGGTGCCACCGACCATGAACACCGGGCAGGCAAATGCGATTCCGAGGCGCTTCGCAACGTCGCGCACGCGCTCCAGCGACATGTCGATTGGGCGATGATGCAGCCGCTCGACATGCGCGAGCCACCCATCGAGCGTGTCGGGGATACTCATTTGAAATGCAGCGAATCGCGGCCGCCAGCGCCGCCTGCCTCTAGTCGCTCAGTGCCTCGACAGGCTGGCGCAGCAGCAACGCGAGCAGGCTGGCGATCTCATCGCGCTGCTGACGACGGTCGACGATCATGTCGACCGCGCCCTTGGTGACGAGGAACTCCGCACGCTGAAAGCCCTCGGGCAGCTTCTCGCGCACCGTCTGCTCGATCACGCGCGGGCCGGCAAAGCCGATCAGCGCCTTGGGCTCGGCAATCACGACGTCACCCATGAATGCGAAGCTGGCCGACACGCCGCCCATCGTGGGATCGGTCAGCACCGAGATGAACGGCAGCTTTGCTTCGGCCAGCTTGGCGATCATCGCGGTGGTCTTGGCCATCTGGAACAGCGACAGCAGGCCCTCCTGCATGCGCGCACCCCCGGTGGCCGTATAACAGATGAACGGCACCTTCTGTTCAAGCGCAGTCTGTGCGCCACGTGCAAAGCGCTCGCCGACCACCGACCCCATGCTGCCGCCCATGAACTCGAACTCGAAACAGGCGACCACGACCGGCAGTGCGCGGATCGAGCCACCCATCACCACCATGGCATCGGTCTCGCCGGTGTCCTGCATTGCCTGCTGCAGCCGGTCCGGATACTTCTTGCTGTCCTTGAACTTCAGCGAATCGACCGGCAGCACTTCCTGGCCGATCTCGTAGCGACCCTCGGCATCCAGCAGCGCATCGAGCCGCTCGCGAGCGCGAATCCGCATGTGGTGACCGCATTTCGGGCATACCTGCTGGCTACGCTCGAGTTCCGCGCTGTACAGCACCGCCTCACAGCCCGGGCACTTGGTCCAGAGACCTTCGGGAACAGTCTTGCGCGTGCCGCCCTGCTTGATGCGCGGCGGCAGAAGCTTTTCGAGCCAGCTCATGCGACTTCCTTTCGCGGAGACGAAGTCGTGGCATCCGCATCGAGCGCACGCCGGATCTCCGTCATCAATCGTTCCACCGACCCGACCGCCTGTTCGCGCGGCGTGACTTCCAGTTCCTGAATGATGCGCGAGCCAATCACCACCGCGTCGGCCACCTGCGCGACGGCGCAGGCGCTGGCAGCATCGCGAATGCCGAAACCCACGCCCACGGGCACCGACGACTGCGCCTTGATCAGCGGCAGCTTGCGCGCCACCGAGTCGACATCGAGGTGCCCTGCGCCTGTAATCCCCTTCAGGCTCACATAGTAGATGTAGCCCGACGCGGCGCGCGCGATGCGCGCGATTCGATCGTCGGTCGACGTCGGCGCCAGCAGGAAGATCGGGTCCATCCCGTGCGCACGCATATCGGCCGCGAATTCCTCGCACTCCTCCGGCGGGTAGTCGACCACGAGCACGCCGTCGACACCGGCAGCCGACGCCTGCTCGGCGAACTGCGCTCGCCCCATGCGCTCGATCGGATTGGCGTAGCCCATCAGCACCACGGGGGTCACGGTGTCAGTCTGGCGAAACTCCGACACGAATGTCAGCGTCTGCCGCAATCCCACGCCCTGCCGGATCGCCCTCTCGGTGGCGCGCTGAATCACCGGGCCATCGGCCATCGGGTCCGAGAACGGCACGCCCAGTTCGATCACGTCGCAGCCTGCGCGCGCCAGCGCATGCATCAGCGGCACCGTCATGTCGGGCGCCGGATCACCCGCGGCGATGTACGGAATCAGACCCTTGCGGCCGGCCGCCTTCAGCGCCGCAAAGCGTGCAGCGATGCGCGACATCACATGCCCTTCCGGAACGCAACCGTCGCTTCGCGGCACGACGCGCGACAGAAGAACTCCAGTCCGCCCGCCTCGGCGACGATGTGCAGATCCTTATCGCCGCGCCCGGAAAGATTCACCAGGATGATCTTGTCCTTGCCGAGCGTTGGCGCCAGCCGCGTCGCATGCGCGAGCGCGTGGCTGGATTCCAGCGCCGGAATGATGCCCTCGATCTGGCAGCAGTCGTGAAACGCCTTCAGCGCCTCCTCATCGGTCGCGCCGACGTACTGGGCGCGGCCGGCATCCTTGAGCCACGCGTGTTCCGGGCCCACGCCCGGATAGTCGAGGCCGGCCGACACCGAATGGGTCTCGGTGATCTGGCCGTTCTCGTCCTGCAGAAGATAGGTGCGGTTGCCGTGCAACACGCCCGGGCTGCCCATCTGCAGGCTCGCAGCGTGGCGCATCGTCGTCAGGCCCTCGCCGGCTGCCTCCACGCCCACGAGTTTCACCCCATCAAGCGGGATGTAGTCGTAGAAGATGCCCATCGCGTTGCTGCCTCCGCCGACGCAGGCCACCACGTAGTCGGGCTGACGACCCGCGACTTCAGGCATCTGCTGCAGACACTCCTTGCCCACCACCGAATTGAAGTCGCGCACCATCATCGGGTACGGATGCGGACCGGCCACCGTGCCAATGATGTAGAAGGTGCTGTCGACGTTGGTGACCCAGTCGCGCATCGCCTCGTTGAGCGCGTCCTTCAG
>CAZTUT010000011.1:0-38466 GCA_964616395.1 uncultured Burkholderiaceae bacterium | reverse complement strand
ATTCGTGGCCCACGCCGAACGGCCACAAGGTCCACATCATGCTCGAGGAGTGCGGGCTGCCCTACAACGTGCACGCGGTGGACATCGGCGCCGGCGACCAGTTCGCGCCGGCATTCCTGAAAACCAGCCCCAACAACAAGATTCCTGCGATCGTCGACCCGCACGGCCCCGACGGCGCGCCAATGCCGGTGTTCGAGTCGGGCGCGATCCTGCTCTACCTGGCTGGCAAGACCGGTCGCTTCCTGCCGGCAGACACCCGCGGCAAGTACGTCGCGCTGCAGTGGCTGATGTTCCAGATGGGCGGGCTCGGACCGATGCTGGGTCAGGCGCACCACTTCCGGATCTATGCGCCCGAGAAGGTCGAGTACGCGATCAAGCGCTACACCAACGAAGCGCAGCGGCTCTATGGTGTGATGGACAGGCGTCTGGCAGAGGTTCCGTACTTCGCCGGCGAGTACTCGATCGCCGACATGGCGATCTATCCGTGGACGCGCTCGCATGCCAATCAGGGCGTCGATCTGGCGACGTTCCCGAATGTGGCGCGCTGGTACGAGGCGATCGGAGCGCGACCCGCCGTACAACGTGCGCTCCGGGTCCTGGCCGACCGGCGTCGGCCGCAACTGACCGACAAGGACCGGGCCAACCTGTTTGGTCAGGCGCAGACACCGCAACGCTGATTCGTCCGCCGTCGCAGGACGACTGCCAACTACTGGAGCGGGTCCTTCAGCAGATTGCCGAAAGGTAGCGGTACCACTGCGATTCCTTCGTCGGCCAGCGCTTCGGCCTCGTCCTTGCTGGCCACACCGCGGATGCCGCGTTCGGGCGCTTCCTTGTAGTGGATGCGTCGCGCCTCCTCGGCAAACCGTTCCCCGACATCCTCGGTGCTGGCTGCGACCTCGCGTGCCATGCGCAGGAACATCGCCTGCATCTGCGCGGGCGTCGGCATGGCCGCGGCGACCGGCGCTGTCGAGTTGGCTTGGGTCGGCGCGATGTCAGCCGCTGCATTACCGCCGATGTACGGCGCTGACGGCAGCTTGTCCACGCTCGATGAGCCGCACACCGGGCAGGTCAGCAAGCCGCGTTGCTTCTGCGAATCGAAGTCCTCGCCCGAGCTGAACCAGCCCTCGAAGCAATGCTGCTGATCGCAGCCGAGATTGAAGACCTTCAGTGGCATGGGATCTTGGTGCCGCGGGCCGGACTCGAACCGGCATGCCCGCCTTCGCGAGCGGCGGATTTTAAGTCCGCTGTGTCTACCGGTTTCACCACCGCGGCGGCGGCGCGGAAACTGGAGGCGGGGGTCGGAATCGAACCGGCGTACACGGATTTGCAGTCCGCTGCATGGCCACTCTGCCACCCCGCCAAACCTTGCGCAGTGTATCCCGGACCGAGGACCCTCGCGCGCGAAAGCGGACGTCGCGCCTGGTGCCGGGCACCGTAAACAAAAGGGGAAGTCCGTTGGACTTCCCCTGAAAAACTGGAGCGGGAAACGAGGCTCGAACTCGCGACCTCAACCTTGGCAAGGTTGCGCTCTACCAACTGAGCTATTCCCGCAACGCAAGCCGCGATTATATCGGCCGCGCAGCCGCTGTCAAAACGCCCTGGCCGACCACACACATCATCGGCGTCCGGAAAGATGCGGCCAGGCAAGCCGCAGGTAGTAGACCATCGAATACACGGTCAGCGCAGCGGCCACGTAAATCAGCAACGTGCCGATCGGTGCGACGGGAATCACGCCAAACAGCGGGTCCCAGTACAGCAACACCGGAATCGCGACCATCTGTGAGATCGTCTTGAGCTTGCCGAGCCAGTTGACGGCCACGCTCGCCGATGCGCCCACCTGCGCCATCCATTCACGCAGCGCCGACACCGTGATCTCGCGGCCGACGATGACCAGCGCCACGAACGGATCGACCCGATCGAGCGCCAGCAGCACCACCAGCGCGGCACACACCATCAGCTTGTCGGCCACCGGATCGAGAAACGCGCCCAGCGGCGTGGTCTGACCGAAACGCCGCGCATACCAGCCGTCGACTGCATCGGTAATGGCGGCCACTGTGAACAGCGCGCAGGCGGTCACGTTCTGCCAGCGCGGCGGGAACCAGGTGTCGGGCAGGTAGAACACGCCGACCACCATCGGAATGAGCGCAATTCGTGCCCATGTCAACAGCATGGGCACGTTCAGCAGCGAGGGCGGCGACTTGGCGATGGCGACGTCGTCGGTCGGCATGGGCGGCTTCAGGACTGTCCGTCGTCACGCGCAGCGACGCCGTGCAGTTGTGCATAGATCCGTTCAGCGAGCTTACGCGAAACGCCTTCCACCTGTGCAATGTCCTCGACCGAGGCCGCACGCAGCCCGCGCAGTCCGCCAAAGCGTGCCAGCAGCTTTTGGCGTCGCTTGGGACCCACGCCCTCCAGATCCTCAGCCTGCGAGGTGTTGCGAACCCGTGCGCGCCGCGCGCGCATGCCGGTGATGGCGAAGCGATGCGCCTCGTCGCGGATCTGGGCGATCAGCATCAGCGCCTGCGAGTCGCGGCCCAGGCGCAGCGGAGGCCGCTCGTCGGGGAACACCAGTTCCTCGAAGCCGACCTTGCGTTCCTGGCCCTTGGCCACCCCGACCAGCAGGCGCGGATCGAGCGCCAGCTCATCGAACGCTTCGCGCGCAACAGCAACCTGTCCTGCACCACCGTCGATCAGCACCAGATCGGGCATCGACGCCTCACCGCGGGCGGCCGCCGCGTAGCGACGCGTCACGGCCTGGCGCATGGCCGCGTAGTCGTCGCCGGGCTCGATGCCCTCGATATTGAAGCGCCGGTACTCGCGCGACTGCATCGCGTGCTGGCCGTAGACCACGCAGGCGGCCTGCGTCGCTTCACCCATCGTGTGGCTGATGTCGAAGCACTCGACGCGCAGGCGCGACGGATCGCCATCGGCCGGCTCCAGACCCAGCGTGTCAATCAGCGCCTGCGTGCGAGCCTGCTGCGAGCCCTCTTCCGCAAGTCGGCGCGCCAGCGCGATCCGCGCATTGGATTCGGCCATCTCGAGCCAGCGCCGTCGCTGCGTCTGCGGCTGCCGCAGGATCTGCACCGGCTGGCCGCGGTCGGCGAACAACGCCTGCCAGCGCGCCACATCGATCTCGGCATTGACCACCAGCACCGGCGGCGGCGCCTCGTCGGCGTAGTGCTGGCTGAGGAACGCGTCGAGCAGCTCGACCGCGTCGCCGCCCTCCTCGTTGCGCGCCGGAAAGAGCGGCTTGTCGCCCAGATGCCGGCCCCCCCGCACCATCGCGAGGTTGACGCAGGCCTGCCCGCCCTCGGTGACTGCCGCGATGATGTCGGCATCGGTGTCGAGGCTGCCGCCGCTGGTCTGCTCGACCGACTGCTGGTGCAGCACGCGCGCGAGCGCGCCAAGCTGGTCGCGCACCGCCGCCGCCTGCTCGAAGCGCAGCGCTTCGGCATGCGCGTGCATGCGCGCCTCGAGTTCTGCCATCACCTCGCCGGTCTGGCCGCGCAGGAAGCGCAGCGCACGATCGACATCCTGCGCATAGGCGGGCTCATCGACCAGCCCCACGCAGGGCGCCGAGCAACGCTGGATCTGGTGCAGCAGGCAGGGACGCGAACGGTGGTTGAACACCGCGTCCTCGCAGGTCCGCAGGCGGAACACCTTCTGCAGTTCGCGGATGCTGTCCTTGACCGCCCAGGCGTTCGGATACGGTCCGAAGTATTGGCCGCGCCGGTCGACCGCACCGCGGTAGTACGAGATCCGCGGAAACGCATGCGCCGAGAACTTAAGGTACGGATAGGACTTGTCGTCGCGGAACAGGATGTTGTAGCGCGGCGCCAGCGTCTTGATCAGGTTGTTTTCGAGCAGCAGCGCCTCGGCCTCGGAACGCGTCACCGTGACCTGGATGTCGGCCACGCGGGTCAGCATGTGCGCGATGCGCGGCCCCACACCCTTGTTGAAGTACGAGGAAACGCGCTTCTTCAGGTCGCGCGCCTTGCCCACGTAGAGCGCGGCGCCGGCGGCGTCGAACATTCGATACACACCGGGCAGCCCGGGCAGGCCGTCGAGGATCGGCCGCGGGTCGAACGGCGGCGGGCTGCTGGCCGGGTCCGTCATCAGCGGGCCGCCTGACTCAGTGGCTGCTCGTCAGCAGCGTCTCGACCTCGGCGCGCGCCGCGCGATAGGCTTCGGTACGCGCCAGTGCGTCGATGGAAAGTGCGTCGCCACGCGGCTGCATGCGCGCCATCCGCTCGGCGAAGGCGACCGACGATTGCCAGCGCAGCGTGCCGAGCACACGGTCCGCCGCCGCTGGGTCATTGCAGACGAGCACGAAATCGCAGCCGGCCTCGACGGCAACCTGCGCGCAGTTCTCGACCGACCCGCAGACGCGCGCGCCCTCCATCGTCAGGTCGTCGCTGAACACCGCGCCGGTGAAGCCAAGCTGACCTCTCAGGATGTCCTCGATCCAGCGGCGGGAGAACCCGGCAGGCAAGCGATCGACTTGCGGATAGACGACATGCGCCGGCATCACGCTGGCCAGCGACACGCCGAGCCAGCGATAGGGGGCGGCATCGGCGCCGATCAACGCATCGAGCGCGCGTTCGTCTGACGGGATGTGCGTGTGCGAGTCAGCTTCGGCCCAACCGTGCCCGGGAAAGTGCTTGCCGCAGTTCGACATGCCCGCCAGCGCCAACCCGTGGCACAGATGCTGGGCAAGCATTGCGACCACCCGCGGATCGTGGTGGAACGCGCGATCGCCGATCACGCCGCTGCGCCCCCAGTCGAGGTCGAGCACCGGCGTGAAGCTGAGATCCACGCCGAACGCACGCAACTCGGCAGCGAGCACGTAGCCAGACGACACCGCTGCCCGGCAGGCGGCCAGCACGTCGCGTTCCCAAAGCCGGCCCAGTGCCGCCATCGGCGGAAGCCGCGTGAACGGCGCGCTGCGAATGCGCTGGACGCGGCCGCCCTCGTGATCGATCGCGATCACGAGCCGCGGCGAGCGCAGCGCGTGGATTTCATCGGTCAGCGCGCGCAACTGCGCCGGACTCTCGAAGTTGCGTGCGAACAGGATCACCATGCCAACCAGCGGGTGCCGCAGGCGCGCACGCTCGGCCGCAGTCAACGACGTGCCGGCAATATCCACCACGACCGGACCCAGACCACCGAGTTTCATCATCCCTCCGTGCCCGCACCACGGGCGGCACGGGCTGACTCGCCCGTCTCTGCGATCGCATAGGCCATCGCCATCTGGCGCTCGTCGGTCACCGAGACATGAAGCACGAGACCTCGCGCCGCGATGTGGTCTGCCAGCGCACCGCGCGGACGCGCGAGCGGCGCGCCCGACGGCGCATTCAGGATCTCGACGGCGCGCCAGGTCATCGGCATCCGCATGCCGAGGCCGAGCGCCTTGCTGATCGCCTCCTTGGCGGCGAATCGCGTGGCCAAAAAGGCCACGCCGCGCACCGCGCTGCGCTGACGCCGCGCGACGAAACGCTTCCACTCGTCGGGGCCAAGGATGCGCTGCGCGAAGCGATCGCCAAACCGCGCCATCGCCTGCTCGATGCGGGCGATCTCGACCAGATCGGTGCCGATACCAACGATCATCCGAGCGATCCGCGCGCCGCGCCGGCCTTGCGAATCTCGGCCAGATACAGGCCGACCGTCGTGCGCATGCCGAACTCGAGCGCATCGGCCGTCAGCGCATGGCCAATGGACACCTCGGACACCCCCGGCACGTTCGTCAGAAAGGCGGCCAGGTTGTCGCGGTTCAGGTCATGGCCGGCGTTGACACCGAGGCCCGCCGCCAGTGCCGCCTCGGCGGCCGCGCGGTAGCGCGCCAGTTCAACGGGCGCGTGCGCAGTGCCCCAGGCCTTCGCATAGGGCTCGGTGTAGAGCTCGACGCGATCAGCCCCCAGCGCGCGCGCTTGCGCCATGGCCGCAGGCTCGGCATCCATGAACAGGCTGACGCGTACGCCGAGCGCCTGCGCCTCGGCAATCAGCGGCCGCAGGCGCTCGCCGTCGCGGGCCAGATCCCAGCCGTGGTCGGAGGTGAGAGCCGACTCGGCGTCGGGCACAAACGTGGCTTGATCGGGCCGCACCGCGCGCACGAAGTCCATCAACTGGTGCAGCGGATTGCCCTCGATGTTGAACTCGCAGGCGGGCCACTTGGCGAGCAGCTCGGCGAGCTCGGTCACATCGTGTGGCCGGATGTGCCGGCCGTCAGGCCGCGGATGCACGGTGATGCCGTCGGCACCGGCCTCCAGCGCAATCGTGGCAAAGCGGGTCACGCTCGGAATACCCAGGCTGCGCGTGTTGCGCAGGTGGGCAACCTTGTTCAGGTTGACGCTCAGGGCTGTCATCGAAGAGGCTTGGCAGAAATTAGCAATCGGTTCCCGGCACAGCCGGCAGACGCACTGCTACAACTAGAGTGGCGCAGTTTCCAGGCGCCGCAGATCCTGGAAGATGCGACGCGTGTTCAGCGGCTGGCCGCCCAGATGGTAGCGAATCAACGTCCGCAACAGGACCTTGCAGTCGGCCGCTGCCTGCACCGAGGCCGCGTCGCCGGTAGCCAGCGCCAGCACTGACGCACCGCGAATGCACAGCTCGTCGATTGCGCCGTCGACCCGCAGCAGTCCATGCTGCGCATCGATCCGGTACCAGCCCTGCGCGTCGATCGGACGCTCGTCGCTGTCGGTCTCAAGCGACGGCGAGTACCCCATCTGGCGCAGCAGTTCGAGCTCGAAGCGCCGTAACACCGCCTCCTGCGCGCGGCCGCCGACGGCCAGGTCGTGCAGGCACTGGGCGTAGGCGCCGAACAGGGGTGGGTGGGGATCACTGCGCGGCAGCAGCCGCACCAGCAACTCGTTCACGTAGAACGCCGCCAGCAGGCCGTCGCCGCGCAGCGGCGCGAGGCCGCCCAGCCACTCGACCCGAACCAGCGACTTGATGTCGCCGCGCCCGCTCCAGGCCAGCGCCACCGGTGCAAACGGCGACAGCAGGCCGCGAAACTGCGAGGTCGGGCGCTTGGCACCACGCGCCACCAGCGCAACGCGACCGTGGTCGCGCGTGAACGCCTCGACGATCAGGCTGGTCTCGCGCCACGGATAGCTGTGAACGACGAAGCCGGGCTGTTGATCGACCCGCGACTCGGGCTGGCGCGGGCGACGGCGCGCAGCAGACGGCGCGGATTCAGTCATACCCCAGCGAGCGCAGATCGCGCAGGCTGTCGGCCCATCCTTTGCGGACCCGCACATGGGTCTCCAGATGCACCGCGTGGCCGAGCATCTTCTCGATATCGGCGCGCGCAAGCCGCCCGATCTCGCGAAGCTTGGCCCCCCCCTCGCCGATCACGATGCCCTTGTGCGAGTCGCGCTCAACCAGCAACGTGGCAACGATGCTGGCGCGACCGCCCTCCTGCTCCGGCTCCTGCCAGCGATCGATGCTGATCGCGATGCCGTACGGAAGTTCGTCGCCCAGCAGGCGGAACGCCTTCTCGCGGATCAGCTCGGCCGCGAGAAAGCGGACCGGCCGGTCGGTGTACTGGTCGGCCACGAACAATGGCTCGCCTTCCGGCAGGAACTGCGCCAGTTCGGCCAGCAGGTCATCGAGTTGGCGCTGCCGCTCGGCGCTCACCGGAACGATGGCCGCGAACGGATAGCGCTGCGCCGACTGCGCCATCAGCGGCAGCAAGGCGTCGCGGTCGGTCATCAGATCGACCTTGTTGATCGCCAGTACCACCGGTCGCGCGCCCTCACCGGGCGTTGGCAGCAGCCTCAGCACTTCGTCGTCCTGCGCGGTCCAGCCCTTGGACTCGATCACCAGCACGACGGCATCGACATCGGCCAGCGCGGCCGTGACCGACTCGTTCATCTTCTTCGTCAGCAGCGACCGATGACGGCGCTGGAAGCCCGGGGTGTCAACGAAGATGAACTGCTCGGTGGCCGGCGGCTCACCGCGCGTGAGCACGCCGAGCACGCGCTGGCGCGTGGTCTGCGGCTTGCGCGATGTGATCGACACATGCTCGCCGACCAGCGCGTTGAGCAGCGTCGACTTGCCGACGTTCGGACGGCCGACGATTGCAACGTGACCCGTGCGGGCCACCGTGGGGGCTTCGGATTCGCTCACGCCGAACGCTCAACGGATGGATCGGGCAGCGCCAGTTCCAGCCGACCCTGCTGCGGCACCGAGCGCCCCGGGCCGCGCGGGCGCGTTGCCTGCGGGTCATCGTCGTTCAGCGTCAGCCGCTTGCGCAGCTTGCGCGCCTGGGCAAAGGCGGCCTGCGCCTCGTCGAACGCCAGCTTGGCAGCGGTCTGCTCGGCTGCGCGACGGCTGCGGCCGATACCGCGCACGCCGATGTCGAGCTTGGGAATCGCGCACTCGACCTCGAACTCCTGGTTGTGCGCGGCGCCACGGGTCTCGACCACCGTGTAGACCGGTAGCGGCAACCGTTTGCCCTGCAGATACTCCTGTAGCAGCGTCTTGCTGTCCTTGCCGAGAGTCTTGGGGTCGACGTGCTTGATCACCGGCTCGAACAGGCGCGTGATCACGCCACTGCCGGCTTCAAAGCCGCCGTCGACAAGCACAGCGCCGAAGATCGCCTCCATGGTGTCGGCCAGGATCGAGGGCCGCCGGAAGCCGCCGCTTTTCATCTCGCCCTCGCCCAGACGCAGAAAGTCCGACAGCGAGATCCGCTCGGCGATCTCGGCCAGCGATGACTGCTTGACAAGATTCGAGCGCAGCCGCGACAGGTCGCCCTCGTCGAGTCGCGCGTAGCGTTGATAGAGCAGTTGCGCGATCGTGCAGTTCAGCACGGCATCGCCGAGGAACTCGAGTCGCTCGTTGTGCACGGCGCCGTGCGAGCGGTGCGTCACGGCCTGCTCGAGCAGAGCCGGCAGCTTGAAGCGGTAGCCGAGGCGCTCCTCAAGGGCCGCCAGCGTCATGATCCATGCCCGTTTCCCGTGCCTGCCGGATCATTTTCTATGGCCCTCGACGGGATCGGCGATCCGCCGACGACCCGGAAAAGTCGATCACCAGGCGCACATTGCTCAGCAAGTGCATCTGGTACGAGTAGGCATAGGAAATGACGACGCGACCGTCATTCTTGGTGATGTCGAGATCCTTGCTGGAAATCGAGGTGATGTTGTCCACCACGGCACGCCGGTCGAAGGCGTCGCGCAGATCGGCCACACTGGCGTCCTGCTGGGCAATGGTCTGGACAGCGCGGTCAACCGCCAGATACTCGACGACTCCCGGTACCAGCCGGAACCCGATCAGCAGCAGACAGATGACGATCAGGCCAAAGAAGAGCAACCCGATGATCGACAGTCCGGACTGACGGGATCGCGGAGCCACGTGGGCAGGAATCTTGTGCATTAGGTCGCTGCTCCTGACAACTCGCGGATGCCTCAGTGGAAGCGGCCGACCCGCTCGAACGAGGGCACCCAGCCCTTCAGCGACATCCAGATCAAGAAGGCACGACCACGGATGTTCTCGTCGGGCACGAACCCCCAGTACCGGCTGTCCTCGCTGTTGTCGCGATTATCGCCCATCACGAAGTAGTGGCCGGCGGGTACCACGCAGGTCACCCCTTCAGCCGTGTAGTTACAGGCCTCTGGATGGGTATGGGCGAAGCCGCGCATCGCCGGCATGCCTGCGCCCTCGTTCATGACGATCCGGTGCTCGACATTGCCCAGCTTTTCGCTGAACTGCGCGTAGTGCTGCAGGCGTTCCTCGTCCAGATAGCGCGGCAACGCCTGCGTCGGCACCGGCTGCCCGTTCAGCAGCAGCTGCCGATTCACGTAGGCAACCCGATCGCCCGGCAGGGCGACAACCCGCTTGATGTAGTCCTGCGACGGGTTGTGCGGGAAGCGAAACACCATCACGTCGCCGCGCGCCGGCTGGTTGATGTTGATGATCTTGCGATCGATCACCGGCAGCCGGATGCCATATGTGTACTTGTTGACCAGGATAAGGTCGCCGATCAGCAGCGTCGGCACCATCGAACTGGACGGAATGCGGAACGGCTCGAACAGGAACGAACGCAGCACAAAGACAATCAGAATCACTGGGAAAAAGCTGGCCGTGTACTCCATGTACCAGGGCCGGCGCGTCAGTTCTTCTTCAAGGGCGACGCGCTCGCGCATCGCCACCTCGGCCGGTACGCCGAGCCGGTTGCTGTTGACGGAGTCGAACTGCGCCAGTTGCTTGCGCGCCTGCGCAGCCCGGCGCGGCGCCAGCCACAGCAGGTCCAGCAGCCACATCGCCCCGCTCGCAACGAGCAGCAGGAACAGGATCAGCGCAAAGTTCATTTGTCATCCACCTGCAGGATTGCCAGGAAGGCCTCCTGCGGAATCTCCACCGTACCGACCTGCTTCATCCGCTTCTTGCCGGCCTTCTGCTTCTCAAGCAGCTTCTTCTTGCGGGTGATGTCACCGCCGTAGCACTTGGCCAGCACATTCTTGCGCAGTGCCTTGACGTTTTCGCGCGCGATGATGTTGGCGCCGATGGCCGCCTGGATCGCCACGTCGTACATCTGCCGCGGAATCAGTTCGCGCATGCGGCCGGCGATCTCTCGCCCGCGGCTCTGGGAGTTGGAGCGATGCACGATCACGCTGAGCGCATCGACCTTGTCGCTATTGATCAGGATGTCGACCTTGACCACATCAGCCGCCCGATATTCCTTGAACTCGTAGTCCATCGACGCGTAACCGCGCGACAGGCTCTTCAGTCGATCGAAGAAATCGAGCACCACCTCGGCCAGCGGCAGGTCGTAGGTCAGGTGCACGTTGCGGCCGTGGTACGCCATGTTGGTCTGCACGCCGCGTTTGCCGATGCACAGCGTGATCACGGTGCCCACGTAATCCTGCGGCACGAAGATCGTCACGCTGACGACCGGCTCGCGAATTTCATCGATCTTGGCCGGGTCCGGCAGCTTGGACGGATTTTCGACGTCGATCACCGTGCCGTCGCGCATCTTGACCTGATAGACGACGCTCGGCGCCGTCGTGATCAGGTCCATGTCGTACTCGCGCTCCAGCCGCTCCTGCACGATGTCCATGTGCAGCAGGCCGAGGAAGCCGCAGCGGAAGCCGAAGCCCAGCGCCTGAGACACCTCGGGCTCGAAGTGCAGCGCCGAGTCGTTCAACTGCAGCTTGGTGAGAGCATCGCGCAGCGCCTCGTACTGGTTGGACTCCACCGGATACAGACCGGCGAACACCTGCGGCTTGATCTCCTTGAACCCGGGCAGCGGCTTGTCGGCCGGCTTGCGCTCGTGGGTGACCGTGTCCCCAACACGGGCGTCGCGCAGCTCCTTGATGCCGGCGATCACGAAGCCGACCTCGCCGGCCGACAACTGATCGCGCGAGCGCGATTTGGGCGTGAAGACGCCCACCTGCTCCACCAGATGGCTGGCGCCGGTGGCCATCAGCAGGATCTTGTCCTTCGGACGAAGCACGCCGTTGACCATGCGGACCAGCATCACCACACCGACGTAGTTGTCGAACCACGAGTCGATCACCAGCGCCTGCAGCGGCGCCTCGGTCGAACCGCGCGGCGGCGGCACCTTGGCGATGATCCGTTCCAGGATCTCGTCGATTCCCATCCCGGTCTTGGCGCTGGCGAGGGTGGCGTCAGGGGCGTCGATGCGGATCACGTCCTCGACCTCGGCGCGGGCCTGTTCCGGATTGGCCGACGGCAGATCCATCTTGTTCAGGACCGGCAGGACTTCCACGCCCAGTTCGATGGCGGTGTAACAGTTGGCCACCGTCTGCGCTTCGACACCCTGTGAGGCATCGACCACCAGCAGCGCCCCCTCGCAAGCCGACAGCGAGCGGCTGACTTCGTAGCTGAAGTCCACGTGCCCTGGCGTATCGATCAGGTTCAACTGGTAGGTCTTGCCGTCCTGTGCCTTGTATTCCAGAGCCGCGGTCTGGGCCTTGATCGTGATCCCACGCTCGCGCTCAAGATCCATCGAATCAAGCACTTGCGCCTCCATCTCGCGGTCGGACAGGCCCCCGCAGCGCTGGATCAGGCGATCCGCCAGCGTGGACTTGCCATGGTCGATGTGGGCAATGATGGAAAAGTTGCGGATGTGCTGCATCAGACGTCTGACAGACCGCAGTAAAGGCGGCATCGAGCGATGCCCCGGGGCACCGGACCGCGCATGCGGCAAAAGAATCGGACCTGATTACCCGCCGCGCGCAAGGGACTTACGAGCAACGGGGGCGACATGCGCCCCCGTCTCAACACGCTCAGATTCTACCCGTATGCGGCTTGTGCGATGCCGCGAAGGACTACGGGCGATCCTGCGGCCGGATCACGATGAAGTTGCTCTGCTCGCCGCGACGAATCAACAGAACAACATTACGTTTTACATCAAGTTTCGACACGAAATCATTGAATTGCTTGACATTTTGAACTTCTACATTGTTCACGGCAAGGATCAGATCGCCAACTTGGACACCGACCCGGGACGCTGCACCCTCAACGCTGTCAACACGAACGGCACTGCGAATCCGCATTTCCTTGAGGCGATCGGCCGGCACGTCGGACACGGCAACACCCAGCGAATTGGCCGTGCCGGCACGCGGCGTCTGGTCCGGCCGGCGAGCCACCTGCTCCTGCTCCATTTCGGCCACGGTCACCTGAAGATCGACCGTGCGGCCCTTGCGCCACACCTGCATCGGCACCCGGCTGCCCGGCTTGGTCGAGCCGACGATCCGCGGCAGATCCGATTCCTTGTCGATTGCCTTGCCGTCGAAGCGCAGGATGACATCGCCCGCTTCCACACCCGCCTTCTCGGCCGGCGTGCCAGATTCGACGCGCTGCACCAGCGCACCCTGCGGCTTCGGCAAACCGATGCCCTCGGCGACTTCGCGCGTGACCGGGCCGATAGCGACCCCGATCCGGCCTCGCGTCACTCGGCCGCTGGCGCGGAGTTGATCGCCTACGCGCATCGCCTCATCGATCGGAATTGCGAACGAGATCCCGGCGAACGCACCAGAGGTGGTGAAGATCTGCGAGTTGATGCCGACCACTTCGCCGCGCATGTTGATCAGCGGACCGCCGGAATTGCCGGGATTGACTGCCACGTCGGTCTGGATGAAGGGCAGGAAGTCGCCGGTGTCGCGCGCCTTGGCACTGACAATGCCGGCCGTGACCGTGTTGTCGAGCCCGAACGGCGAGCCGATGGCAATCACCCATTCGCCGACCCGCAGCCGGTTCGGATCGCCGATACGTACGAACGGCAAGGCAGTTGCCTCGATCTTGACGATCGCCACATCGGTGCGACGGTCCGCGCCAATCAGCTTGCCCTTGAACTCGCGCCGGTCGGTCAGGGTGACGATGATGTCGTCCGCGCCCTGCACCACGTGGGCGTTGGTCATCACATAGCCGTCTGCGCTGAGAATGAAACCGGAGCCGACCCCGCGCGGAACCTCGCGCTCGCCACGCGGCGAACGGGGACCGGGCGACGGACGCTGCTGCGGCCCGGGCTGCGGGAAGAAGCGCCGGAAGAACTCATAGAACGGATCGTTTTCGTCGAGCTCCGGCGGCACCATGCCACCGCCACCGCTGCTCTGACCGCCCACACGCGCTGTGGTCCGGATATTGACGACGACCGGACCGACACGATCCACCAGATCGGCAAAGTCGGGCAGACCAACGGGTGCCGTCTGGGCCTGCACCGCCGTCGAAGGCAGGAACGCGGTCAGCCCGGCCAGAAGCGACGCGGCGAACAGCCAGCGGCGGACAACATTCAGTGAACTCATCGTGCGACTCGTTTTTGTTTGAGGTGGAGGAAAAGGCCTGCCGGCGGAAACGTCCCGACGGCCTTAGCGCTGCTGCGACGGCGCGCGAGCGCCGCCTTCAACACTGCGGCCATCAGATCGGGGCGCCGCTGACTCTATCAAGGTCGGGCGTCGACCAGAACCCGGGTTGCTGCCAGTGGCCTGCGCACGCGACACCGGCGCCGTCTGCGCCCGCTCGGCAGCCGACGCGGCCGGGGTCGACACCTGTGCCACCCCCAGAACGGCCTGGCGGACGGTGGCCAGAGGCACCTCGCCAATCGCTGTGACCAACACATCGCCGGCGCGCCGCGAATACGCGCTCAACGTGCCCTGCACCTGAGATGCTTCCACCTGCACGCCATCGTCGGCGGCCGGCTCGACGAAGACGGACAAGGTCGCCAGACCGTCACTCAGCACGAACTGCAGTGCCGATCGGGTCGCCTCGCCATCGCTCATCCTGCGAGTCACAGCGCGCAGTTGGCGGAAACCCGGCACCGGACCGACCTGCCACTCAGGTGTCTCGGGCTCGCCCATGACGATGTCGGCGGGCTCGACCCGCCAGCCGTCGGTGACCCACGGAGAGCGCAACTGGCTGCGATCGACCCGATCGCCGATGCGCAGGTCGGTGAACGCGAGTTGCTCCATCGGCCGCTGCTCGGCATCGAGCGTCTTGGCCTTGAGCAGCAGCCCGGTGTTGCGCTCGGCGCACAGCCAGTGGCCGTAGCGCAGCGCATCCAGCGGCTCCAGCGACAGCACGCGGCACTCGACGCCTGCCACGCGCTCGATGCCGCCGACACGGAGCCGGTAGCGCATCAGGATTTCTCCCGGTGCGCCGGCCCCGACGGCGGGGAACGCCTCCTGCTCGGCACGCCGCTCGCGCCGGATCGTGCGGGTTTCCGGATAGAGGCAGTCGACGTCGGCGCCGCGCCGCAGGTACTCGCGCTGCCGTCCGTCGAGCACCTGCAGACGTTCCTGCGAAACGCCGCCGTCGAAAACGTGGATCAGCCGCGACGACTGAACCATGCTGCCACGTTGCATCACGATCGTCCCGGCATAGGTCAGACGCTCGGCAGCGGTCTGGATTGCCTGCAGCCATTGCGCCGGCGTACGGTCCGGGCGATCAACGGGCGCACTTCGGACCCCTGTCTGCGCCTCGACGCTCGCCGAGGCAAGCAGCGCCAGGGCAAGCGCCAGCGCCGGCGACAGCGCCCGCCCCGTGCGACGAAGCGGATACAGCCGAGGGCTCATCGGCCAGCGCCCATCGTATCGACCGCGCCCGGATCGCGCAGCAGGTACTGGCTGGTACGCGGAAGGCCGAGGGTGCCGCTCATCTGTCCGTGGGCCGCCATGTAGCGGTCGAAACGCACGGCCTGAACGCCGTCGGCGGCCAGCGGGCTGCTGTTGGCGAGCGCGGCAGCCCGAGGCGGCGGGACCGCGGCCGGCAGCGTGGCAACGGCCACGGCGGCCGCTGGCTTGACCGCCGCCTGCTGCGCCGGCTCGTCACCCGTCAGCATCATGGGCACAGCCACCCAGGTCAGCGCAGCGACCGCGGCTGCGGCCGCGACCCCGGGAAGCACGATCCGACGCACGGTTCGATGCGGATTTGCCGCCTTGGCACGCGGCGCAACGATGGCGGGCTCATCGGCCAGCGCGGCCGAGACCCGCGCGCAAAAGGCATGCGAATGGAACGCCGCCACCTCGCTGGCGCGCAGCGCATCGCTGGCGGTGTGCCAGAGCGCCCAGTCATCACGGCCGACCGGATCGGCGACGAGGTCGGCGAGCGCCTGACGGGCCGCGTCATCGTCGAGTTCGCCGTCCATCAGGCTCGACAGGCGCATCCGCCGGTCATCGTCTCTGGGAATTTCCTGCGTGGTTGCTGTCATGTCAGTGCCTCACCAGCGCCGGTCGGTCGGCGTGTCCAGGAGCGGACGCAGTTCGCGCGCGATCGCCTCGCGCGCGCGGAAGATGCGCGAACGCACCGTGCCGATTGGACAATTCATCGACTCGGCGATTTCTTCGTACGACAGGCCTTCGAGCTCGCGCAGCACGATTGCGCTGCGCAGATCCTCGGGCAGGCGCTCGATTGCCCGGTTGACCGCTTCGCCGACCTGGCGCGACATCATCATCGCATCGGGCGTATTCACCTCGCGCAGGCCATCGGCCTCCTCGAAGGACTCGGCGTCCTCGATCTCGGTCTGGGTCGACGTCGGCGCGCGCCGGCCCTGCGACACCAGGTAGTTCTTGGCGGTATTGATCGCAATGCGGTACAGCCATGTGTAGAACGCGCTTTCACCCCGGAAGTTCGGTAGCGCCCGATACGCCTTGATGAAGGCCTCCTGGGCGACATCCTCGATTTCGGACGGATCACGGATCATCCGCGACAAGAGGCGGAATATCTTCCGCTGGTACTTTGTTACCAGCAGGTCGAACGCCCGCTTGTCGCCGCGCTGGACGCGCTCGACAATCTGCTGATCGATCTCGCGATCGCTCATCGGTCGCGCAGTCGCGTGACGGTCCGGATCACGCTGGCTATGACCGGCCCGATGCGGATAAGTTCGACGTGAGACGCAATCATTGGAGTGGACGCTGATCGGGTACGCGACCGGCACCCGATTCAGTCCTGTCGCGATCCACGTGCCAGCGGACATGGGCTCGCAGCAGACGCCAGTGAGGCGCCGGAAGGCTGTCACGCCAGACGCAACGCCGGCCGCCGGGACCGTCGAACATCACCAGCCAGCGCGATAGCCCCGACGGAGCCAGCCGCTCGGCATGGTCCTGGCCGGCCGGTCGCCACCAGAACACGCCGGCGGCGTCCAGACGCAGTTCGCCGGCAGGATCGGCGGTGCGAACGTGCCGCAACGCAACAATGGCCCCGCCCAAGGCCAGCGCCAACCCGCTTGCCCGCAGCGACGTCGGATCAGCCACGACCGCGAATGTCAGGGCGAGTGCGACCGCAGCACAGCCAACGGCGGCAAGCCGTAGCCAGCGACGCCTTTCAAGCGAGGGGGAGCAGGCGACCCAGCCGAAACCGTCGCCGGTCATCAGACGCGGCGGAACACCAGGGTGCCGTTGGTGCCGCCGAAACCGAAGGAGTTCTTGATCGCCACGTTGATCGGGATCTGACGCGCTGTATTGGCGCAGTAGTCCAGATCGCACTCGGGATCCTGGTTGAAGATGTTGATGGTCGGCGGCGACACCTGATGGTGGATCGCCAGCGCGGTGAACACCGACTCGATGCCTCCGGCGCCGCCGAGCAGATGCCCGGTCATCGACTTGGTGGAGTTGACCACGATCCTGTGCGCAGCCTCGCCGAGTGCAGCCTTGATCGCCTTAGTCTCGTTGACGTCGCCCAGCGGCGTCGACGTGCCGTGCGCATTCAGGTATCCGACCTCGTCAGCGTTGATACCGGCACTCTGAAGCGCCGACACCATGCAGCGACGCGGCCCATCCATGTCGGGCGCGGTCATGTGATACGCATCAGCGCTCATGCCGAAGCCGGCAAGCTCGCAGTAGATGCGGGCGCCGCGCCGGCGCGCTGACTCATACTCTTCGAGCACCATGACGCCCGCGCCCTCGCCCATGACGAAACCGTCGCGATCGCGGTCCCAGGGACGGCTGGCGGTCGCCGGGTCGTCATTGCGGGTCGACAGCGCCTTCATCGAGTCGAAGCCGCCCACGCCGAGAATCGAGATCGAGCCTTCCGCGCCGCCGGCAACCATGACATCCGCATCGCCATGCGCAATCATGCGGCCGGCCATGCCGATCGAATGCAGCCCGGTGGTGCAGGCGGTGACAATGGCCAGATTGGGACCCTGCAACCCGTACATGATCGACAGGTTGCCGCTGATCATGTTGATGATCGAGCCGGGGATGAGGAACGGCGAGATTCGACGCGCGCCGCGCGTCATCATCTCGCGGTGGTTGTCCTCGATCATCGGCAGGCCGCCGATGCCCGAGCCGACGACCACGCCGATGCGGGTCCGGTTGGCGTCGGTGACCTCGACCCCGGAATCCTTCAGCGCCTGAACCGAGGCAGCGATGCCGTAATGGATGAAGGTATCCATCCGGCGCGCTTCCTTGGGCGACATGTAGGCCGAGACATCGAAGTCACGCACCTCGCCGGCGATCTGACAGGCGAGTGGCGATGCATCGAACTTGGTGATCCTGCCGATGCCGGAACGGCCGGCCACCAGCGCATCCCAGGCGCTTGCAATGTCGTTGCCGACAGGGGAAATGATCCCCATCCCGGTGACGACGACCCGACGCTGTCCGCTCATCGCTGGAGCCCGCCCTGCATCATCTGCCTGAAGGAAAGACCGATTAGGCCTTCTTCAGATGGGTGCTGACGTAATCGACCGCCTGCTGGACGGTGCGGATCTTCTCGGCTTCTTCGTCGGGAATTTCGCACTCGAACTCGTCTTCCAGCGCCATCACCAGTTCGACCGTGTCGAGCGAGTCGGCACCGAGGTCCTCGACGAACGCGGATTCATTCTTGATGTCGGCTTCGTTGACGCCAAGCTGCTCGGCAACGATCTTCTTGACCCGCGCTTCAATGTTTTCCATTGCTGCTTCTCCTTGAGGGAACCCCTGCTGCCGCGTGCTGTTGCCCCTGCATCAGTACGCAAAAACGGCGGCGAGTTTAACAGAGCACCCGCCCCGCAACGCGTTGACCGGCGTGTGCATGCCTGTCGAACGCAAGAAAAAAATCTTTTCAATTCATGTACATGCCGCCATTGACGTGGAGTGTCGCGCCCGTCACATAGGCGCCAGCCGCCGAGGCGAGGTAGGCCACGCAGGTGGCGATGTCGTCGGCCTGCCCGAGGCGACCGAGCGGAATCTGGCCCAGCAATGCCTGGGTCTGCTGCTCGTTGAGCGCGCGCGTCATGTCGGTATCGATGAAACCAGGCGCAACGCAGTTGACCGTGATGCCGCGACTGCCGACCTCGCGTGCCAACGCCCGCGTCATGCCCTCCACGCCCGCCTTGGCGGCGGCGTAGTTCGCTTGGCCGGGATTGCCGGTCGACCCCACGACCGAGGTGATGCTGATGATGCGTCCGGCTTTTGCCTTCATCATCGGCCGCAGCACCGCGCGCGACAGGCGAAACACGGCCGACAGGTTGGTGTCGAGCACCGCAGCCCAGTCGTCGTCCTTCATCCGCATCGCCAGCGTGTCGCGGGTGATGCCGGCGTTGTTGACCAGAACCGACAGCTTGCCGTGCTCGCGCACGATCTCGTCGATCAGCGCATCGCCTGCCGCGGCATCCGTCACGTTCAGCACGACACCGCGGCCGCGCAGGCCGGCAGTCGCGAAGCGCTGGGAGATCGCCGCCGCTCCCTCCGCCGAGGTCGCGGTGCCGATCACCTGCGCGCCAAGTGCGGCAAGCTGATCGGCGATTGCACGGCCGATCCCGCGCGACGCGCCGGTGACGAGCGCAACCTCACCGGCGAGCGCGTCGGTTGCGAAAACGGGTCGATGTGCCACGGGGGCTCCTTGAAAGAATCAGGTAGACGCAGGCTGCGTCAGGCGCGCCAGCGTGTCGCGCAGGCTGGCGGCATCGGTGATCGACAGCGACTCGACCGCCGGCGCGATGCGCTTGGTCAGACCGCTGAGCACGCGCCCGGGCCCGCACTCGACCACATGGGTGACACCCTCGGCAGCCATCCGCGCGACGATCTGCGACCAGCGCACCGGGCCTGCGGCCTGCCGCGCCAGCGCATCGCGAATCCGCTCTGGATCGCGCTGCGACTCGACATCGATGTTGTTGATGACGGGCACTGCGGGCGCCTGCATCGCCGTATCGGCCAGTCGCTGGGCCAGCCGCTCACTGGCTGGCTTCAGCAGCGACGAGTGAAACGGCGCCGACACCGCCAGCGGCAACGCGCGCTTGGCGCCAAGGCGCTTGGCGGATTCGCAGGCACGGCCGACTGCAGCCGCGTGGCCCGCAATCACGACCTGTGCCGGCGCATTGAAGTTGACAGCCTCGACCACCTCGCCCTGTGCAGACTCGGCGCAGGCCTGTGCCACCTGCTCGTCGCTCAGCCCGAGGATCGCCGCCATGGTGCCGGTGCCCACCGGCACCGCCTCCTGCATCGCCTGCGCACGGAAACGCACCAGCCGGACCGCGTCGTCGAGCGTGAACACGCCGGCCGCGGTCAGCGCCGAATATTCGCCGAGGCTGTGGCCCGCCATCACCGCCGGCATCGGCCCGCCAGCCGCCCGCCATGCTTCGAACATCGCGATCGAGGCGGTGAGCATCGCCGGCTGGGTGTTCACCGTCAGCGCGAGTTCGTCGGCTGGCCCAGCGGCAATCAGCATGGACAGCGGCTGGCCAAGCGCGGCGTCGGCACGACGGATCACCGCCTGCGCGGCGGCATCATCGGCAAACGAGTCGAGCATGCCCACGGCCTGAGAGCCCTGCCCGGGAAAAACGAACGCGATCTTCATGGCGGTATCGGTGGATGGAATCGTTGGAGTCGTCGGCGAGTCGCACGAGGTCAGGATGCGTTGCAGGATCAGTAGCGCAGCAGCACCGAACCCCAGGTGAACCCGCCGCCGACACCCTGCAGCACCAGGCACTGGCCGCGCCGGATACGACCATCACGCACCGCAAGATCAAGCGCCAGCGGCACCGAGGCGGCCGACGTGTTGCCGTGAATGTCGACGGTCGACACGACCTTGTTCTCTGCCAGGCCCAGCTTGCGCGCGGTGGCCGCGAGGATCCGCACGTTGGCCTGATGCGGGATCAGCCAGTCGATGGCCTCGACGCCGAGCCCGGCATCGGCCAGCACTTCGCGCGCCGAGCTTTCGAGTACCCCGACCGCCGTCTTGAACACCGCCTGGCCGTCCATCCGCAGGAAGGGGTCACCGACCACGCTACCGCCATCGACGCGTCCTGCCGTGCAAAGAATGCCCGCCTGGCTACCATCGGCATGCAGCCGCGCCGACAGGATGCCAGGCGCATCGGCCGCTTCCAGCACGATCGCGCCGGCGCCGTCGCCGAACAGCACGCAGGTGGTGCGATCGTTCCAGTCGAGAATCCGGGAAAACGTCTCGGCGCCGATCACCAGCGCGCGGCGATGCGTGCCGCCGCGGATCAGCGCGTCGGCCAGCGTCACCGCGTAGACGAATCCACTGCACACTGCCTGCACGTCGAAGGCGGCGGCGCCATGGTTGCCGAGCCGCGCCTGCACCAGGCACGCGGTTGACGGAAAGATCTGGTCGCCGGTCGAGGTCGCGAGCACGATCAGGTCGATGTCGGACGCCTCGACGCCCGCAGCCTGCAGCGCTGCGTTCGCCGCCTGCGCGGCCAGATCCGCCGTGCTGCCCACACCCTCGGACAGGTAGCGCTGCCTGATTCCGGTGCGGGCCACGATCCACTCGTCGGACGTTTCGACGCCGCGCTGAGCCAGCCGCTGCGCCAGCACCTCGTTGCTGACGGGCGTGCCGGGCAATGCCGACCCGGTTCCCGCGATCCGGGTGTAGCGGCGGGTCATGCCGCCCCCACGGCGGCGGTTGTCGCTGCCGGCGCACCGGCTTCGTCCGCATGCAATCGATCAAGCTGCTCGATGATCGGAGCCATCGCCGCAATCGTGCGATCGAGAAGCTGGCGTCGGGCGGCATCGAAGCCGCGGCCCAGCGCCTGCTCGAACGCATAGGCATCGGCCGAGCCATGGCTCTTGATGACGATGCCGCGCAGACCGAGCAATGCCGCGCCGTTGTAGCGGCGATGGTCAACCCGGCTCTTGAATCGCTTGAGCACCGGATAGGCGACCGCGGCCGACAGCTTGCTCATGAAGCCGCGGGTGAACTCTTCCTTGATCATGCCAGCCAGCATCTGCGCCAGCCCTTCGGACGTCTTGAGCGCCACGTTGCCAACGAATCCGTCGCAGACGACCACGTCGGTCGTGCCCTTGAAGATGTCGTTGCCCTCGACGTTGCCCTGGAAGTTCAGTGGGCTGGCGCGCAGCAACTCGGCGGCCTGCTTGACCACTTCGTTGCCCTTGATCACTTCCTCGCCGATATTGAGCAGTCCGATGGACGGGCGGTCCTTGCCTTCGAGCGCGCTCACCAACGCTGCACCCAGAACCGCGAACTGCAGCAGGTGCACGGCCGAGCTGTCGACGTTGGCGCCAAGATCGAGCATGGTGGTGGCTCCACCGCGCTGATTCGGCAGCGCAGAGGCGATCGCCGGACGATCGATGCCGTCGAGTGTCTTGAGAACGAAGCGCGAAATCGCCATCAGCGCGCCGGTATTGCCGGCGCTGACGGCGGCATCGGCACGCCCCTCCTTGACCAGATTGATCGCGATCCGCATCGAGGAATTGCGCTTGCCGCGCAACGCCTGGGCCGGTGGCTCGTCCATGCCCACGACTTCCTCGGCATGCACGATCTCAAGCCGAGACCGCACGTCGCCGGCAGAAGCCAGCGCAGCCTCGATCTCAGGAGATTTGCCAACCAGGAGCAGTTGGCTGTCGGTGTGGCTGCGCGCGAACGAAAGCGCCGCCGGCAGCGTGACCACCGTGCCGTGGTCACCTCCCATGCAATCGACGGCGAGTCGGACCGGAGTCAAGGACGTTCAACGCCGCAAGTCTGCGACAGGAACGATGCGCGAGGCGGGCGCGGGGCCGTCAGTCCTGCGTGGCCGCCGGCACACCACGAAGCCCGGACCGGAAGCGCCAAGGGCGTCTCGCGCGGGGCGACGGTGGCTGGGGCGACTGGCGGCAGATGGCGACTTACTCGTCGCCCTTGGTCTGGATGACCTTCTTGCCGCGATACACGCCGCTCGGGCTCACGTGGTGGCGACGATGCACTTCCCCCGTCGTCGGCTCGATGGCCAGCGGCGGGTTGGTGATGAAGTCGTGCGCGCGGTGCATGCCGCGCTTGGAAGCGGACTTCTTGTTCTGTTGAACGGCCATGGTATTCCTCGGCAGGCTTGAACAGCCATAAAGTTAGCCCGCGATTGTAACGCAGGTCGTCCCGGCAATCGGGGCCTGCGCTGAACGCCGTCCGCCGCGCCTTGCCGCGCGCCGCCCACAAGAATCAACTGAGCGCTTCTGCCCGCGGCGCGTCTGGCGCCGGCCGGAGTCAGGGTGTAGCGGTCAGTGCCGGCGAGGCTTGAACCCGGCCAGGACCGCAAACGGCTTGCGGGCTTCGGCAGCGCGCGTGCCCTGATCGGCGTCCGCCTCGACCGGCGCGGCCGCCGTCTCCGCATCTGTCTGAAGGTCCGACTGACAACCGGCATGCCTGGGCGAGATCGGGCAGGCCAGGATCAGCTCGTCCTCGATCAGTTCGTCGAGGTCGAATCGACGGTTGCCAAGCAGCGGCTCGTCCTCGCTATCGTCGACCGGAATGCGCGCCAGCTCCGCCTCGCTGTGGACAAAATAGAAACTGCTATGGACTGCGACCGGCAGAGTCAGCGTCGCGCCGCAGCGGTCGCAGCGCAACGGCACGTCGGCCTCGATCTGCAATGTGCCGGCGCTGCGGCGCCGAGCATTCAGATGGCCCCGATACCGGAATCGCAGATCGGCAGACGCTCCCGCGAGCATCGGCGCCAGACGCGGCAGGTTTGCGAGCGGGCGATGGCCCTCGATCTGCTGTCCGGTGCGGGCGAGTTCAAAGACGTCGATGAAGCGGTGATCGTTGTGGCTCATGTCGGAGGAGTGCACGTTGCAGTTGCGCGTCAGGCTGCGGGCAGGTGCCGGGCATGCGGCCGGCATCATGGTCAGTCGCTGTCCGCGTCGCACGGCCGGTCGATACACTGAGTGCCGGGCTGGATTGGCTACCAGCGTCACGGCATGCGCTACGCGCACCGGATACCCATGCGTCGAATCGTACTCGCGTCGACTTCCCCTTATCGCAGGCAGTTGCTTGCACGACTGAACCTGCCGTTCGACTGCGTTGCGCCGGCGGTCGATGAAGTCGCGCTCGAAGGTGAAACGCCTGCAGCCACGGCATGTCGGCTGTCGGAGGCCAAGGCGCGGGATGTCGCCACGCGCCATCCCGACGCCATCGTGATCGGCGCAGATCAGGTGGCCGAGCTCGACGACGTGGCCCTGAACAAGCCGGGCAATCACGCGGCGGCGTTGGCGCAGCTGATCCTTCTGCAGGGCCGGCAGGCGGTCTTTTACAGCGGGCTGGCGCTGGCCGTCGAGGGCGCGTTGGCCGAGTCCTGCGTGGTGCCCACGACGGTCCGTTTCCGGTCGCTGCCGGCAGATCGGCTCGACGCCTATCTTCGCCACGACCAGCCGTATGACTGCGCCGGTTCGGCCAAGGTGGAAGCACTGGGCATCGTCCTGCTCGAGTGGGTACGCAGCGACGACCCATCGGCGCTGATCGGCCTGCCGCTGATTCGCCTGACCTCGATGCTGGCGAACGTCGGCATCACGCTACCGATGGAACGGCCGTAATGAGCGGGACCCTGTTTCTAATGCCGGTTCCGCTCGCCGCTGGCACGGCGGCGACAGTTCTGCCCAGCGGCACCGTTGCGGCGGCGCGCAGCATCGATTACGTCCTGGCCGAGAACGCCAAGACCGCCCGCGCCTTTCTGAAGGAGATCGGTCACCCGAAGCCGATCCAGGAACTGCGCATCGTTGAAATCGGTCACCGGCCCGATCCGGCATCGATCGCCCAGTGGCTCGCACCGGTGAGCGCCGGCACCGACTGCGCCATCGTGTCGGAAGCAGGCTGCCCCGGCATCGCCGATCCGGGCGCGGACATCGTGGCTCAGGCGCATCGGCTCGGCATCGTGGTGCACCCGCTGATCGGGCCCTCGTCGCTGCTGCTGGCCCTGATGGCCAGTGGCATGAACGGCCAGGCGTTCCGCTTTGTCGGCTATCTGCCTCAGGACGCCGCCGCACTGACCACCCGGCTGCGCGAACTCGAACGCGGCGCGCGCGGCGGCGAAACCCAACTCTGGATCGAAACGCCCTACCGCAACGATCGAATGCTGGATGCGGTGTTGGCGACCTGCGCTGCCGACACGCGCCTGCTGGTCGCAGCCGATCTGACCGGCGCCTCCGAGTGGATCCGGTCGGTGCCCATCGCTACCTGGAAAGCCGATGCCGCCGCCCGGCCGACGTTGCACAAGCGCCCCGCGGTCTTCGGCCTGATCGGCCCGGGTCGCTGAAACAGACGCCTCAGGTGGCGGAGGCAGCCAGCGCCGTCGCGTACGCGTCGGGCTGCCAATAGATCTCGCGCTGCCGCTCCTGCACGTTCAACGGACGCAAGCCGCCCCGACCACTGCAGGGGCCACCGACGCAACGCCCGGTCTCAGGCTCGTACAAGGCGCCATGGGTGGAACAGACGAGTACGCCCTGCTCGGCATCGAGGAACTGGCCGGCCACCCAGTCGAGTTCCATCGGCACATGCGCACATCGGTTCAGGTAAGCGTGGACCCGACCGCCATGCCGGATCGCAAACGCCGGGCAGCGGCTGCCGCCGGCCATGACATCGAAGCGCAGCCCGGGGCCGCCGTCCTGCAACGCCTCGGCATTGCACAGACGGACCTCCGCACCGCCCGCCGACGGATACGCACCGCGCAAGCCGCGATCCTCGCTCATGCCGGCAGAACCAGCGCATGCAGTTGCGCGACAGAATCGGCCAGCGCGATCGGCTGCATCGCTGCCAGTTGCTCGCGTGGATGGGCACCATAGGTGACGCCGATGGCCGCCACTCCGGCCGACGCGGCCATCTGCAGGTCGTGCGTGGTGTCGCCGATCATCAGCATCCGCTCCAGCGGCGCATCAAGTTCCTCTGCCAGCTCCAGCAGCATGGCCGGATGCGGCTTCGGATGCGTCTGGTCGGCGCAGCGGGTGGCCGTGAACAGCGGCCCGAGCCCGGTGGCCGCCAGCGCGCGTTCGAGGCCGCGGCTGTTCTTGCCAGTGGCCACGGCCAGGGTCGCGCCGCTTTGCCGAAGCGCTTCCAGAAAGGCACGCGCGCCGGCAAAAAGCGCCAGCGTGTCCTCGGCGGCGAAGTAGTGATGGCGGTAGCGCGCGGAAAACTCGGCTGCGCGTTCGGCCGGCATCGAGGGCACCGCACGCGCCAGTGCGTCGCTCAGACCCAGTCCAATGACATGCGAGGCTTGCTCGAACGCAGGAACCGGCAGACCCAGATCGGCTGCTGCGGCCATGATCGATCGGGCGATGGTCGCGGTCGAGTCGATCACGGTGCCATCCCAGTCGAAAACCACGACATCAAAGCGGTCACGCATGGCGCAGCCCCCGCAGGAAGTCATCGCAGTCGCGTGGCAGCGGCGAGGTCAGCTCAACCGGCGCGCCCCCGACCGGATGGCTGAACCGGATCGACCAGGCATGCAGGAACATGCGCGGCATGCGCGCACCGAAGTCCCCGCGAGCGGCCTGCCGGTTCAGCTCGAAGTCTCCGTATTTGTCGTCGCCGACGATCGGGAACCCCAGGTGCGCCAGATGCACCCGGATCTGGTGGGTACGACCCGTCTTCAGTTCCGCCTCCAATAGCGAAAAGGCGCCCAAACGCTCGCGCAGATTGAACACCGTATGCGACGGCATTCCCTCAGGATCCACGGCAACCCTGCGCTCACCCTCGCGCGTCAGGTAGCGCGCAAGCGGCGCGCGCACATGCTGGCGATCATTGACCCAGTCGCCCCGCACCAGCGCAAGGTACCGCTTATCGACCAGGCCGTCGCGCATCTGTCCATGCAACCCCAGCAGCCCACGCCGGCTCTTGGCCAGCAGCAGGATGCCCGAGGTCTCGCGATCGAGCCGGTGCGCCAGTTCAAGAAAGACCTGATGCGGCCGCGCCGCGCGCACCCGCTCGATCAGGCCGAAATCGACGCCACTGCCGCCGTGCACGGCCAACCCCGCCGGCTTGTCGACTGCCAGCACATGCTCGTCCTCGAACAGCACCGGCGGTACCTCGCCCCGCGGTGGCGCCGCCCGCACCGGTACTGCTGCCAGCCGAAGCGGCGGCACCCGTACCCGGTCCCCCATCGCAAGTCGCTGGTCGACGGTGGCGCGACCGCCATTGACCCGTACCTCGCCGCTGCGGACGATCCGGTACACGTGGCTCTTGGGAACGCCCTTTGCCACCCGTAGCAGGTAGTTGTCCAGACGCTGGCCAGCGCCCTCCTCACCCACGACCAGCATCGCGACCCGATCGGCGGCAACCGTGGTGGCAGGACCCGACCCGGCAGGCGGCAAAGAAACCCTCGGCGGATCCGTCGGGTGCATATATACTTGCTGGCGCTTGAGTTAGCTGTGGCAGTTAAGGAAAGACGCGAATTCTTCCGCCGTTTTTCCGGCGTGCGAGCGACGATTCGGTCCGGGTTTTCACGGGCGGATCGTGCGGCCAACTCGGCAGGGACCCGATTGTATCGAGCGCCCGCCATTGCCCCGGCCTGCGGGCCGACGTGGCGTGACGCTCTGTCGGATTCCCAAGGGAGGTGCCGCCTGTATCTGGGCAGTGCCAATGCAATCAGATGTTCGCCGTGCGATCGATCGATTCGACATGCCGGCGACGTGTAACGAGGAGCCGTGCCGCCTTCGGGTGTGGCCGGCTCGGCTGAATCGGGTTGGAACGCACGCGGCTTGCGCCGCGCGCATCAGGCAAGTCGCCAGGACAACCGGCAAGACATTCGTGATCACCGTGACCTTCCGCATCCAGTTCCGCGCCCTGTGCGAGCCGCCCGCCGGCCCGCCGTTGCGCTTCTGGCCTCCGGCCTCGGGCCTGCCCGTGCCGGATTGCGCAATGCGCCGCTGACTTTGAATTGTCGCGGCCCCCGCGCCGCCGCCCCGCCTGCCTGTTCCCCTGCCCGCTTCGGCACATGCGCCCTTACACGGCGCGAAGGAGTGCTTGAATGAAGCGGATGCTATTCAACGCGACGCATGCCGAGGAACTTCGGGTTGCGATCGTCGACGGCCAGAAGCTGATCGACATCGACATCGAGACCGCCGGCCGCGAACAGCGCAAATCCAACATCTACATGGGCGTGGTCACGCGCGTCGAGCCCAGCCTCGAAGCGTGCTTCGTCGACTACGGCGAGGATCGCCACGGCTTCCTGCCGTTCAAGGAAATTTCGCGCAGCTACTTCCGCAATGGCGTGGATGTCGTCCGCGCCACGATCAAGGAAGCGATCGCCGAAGGCCAGGTGATGATCGTCCAGGTCGAGAAGGAAGAGCGCGGCAACAAAGGCGCCGCGCTCACCACCTTCATCTCGCTGGCCGGCCGGTACCTGGTGCTGATGCCCAACAACCCGCGCGGCGGTGGCGTCTCGCGCCGGATCGAGGGGAGCGAGCGCGAAGAACTTCGCGAGGCGATCGACCAGTTACAACTGCCGCAGGGCATGAGCGTGATCGCGCGCACCGCCGGCATCGGCCGCCAGGTCGAGGAATTGCAGTGGGACCTGAACTACCTGCTGCAGCTGTGGACCGCGGTTGCCGACGCTGCCGCGCCGTTGTACCGCGATGCCGCCGGCAACTCGGTCAAGCAGGCCAGCACCGACGGCCAGAAGAACAAGCGCCTGAATCCGGCGCCCTACCTGATCTACGAGGAATCCAGCCTCGTGATCCGCGCGATCCGCGACTACTTCCACCCGTCGATCGGCGAAATCCTGGTCGACACCGACGACATCGCCGAGCAGGCGCGCCAGTTCATGGCGCACGTGATGCCGGACATGGTGGCCCGGGTCAAGCGCTACAAGGACGACGTTCCGCTGTTCTCGCGCTTCCAGATCGAACACCAGATCGAGACCGCGCACTCGCGCACGGTACCGCTGCCGTCCGGCGGCGCGATCGTGATCGACCACACCGAAGCGCTGGTGGCCATCGACGTCAACTCGGCGCGCGCCACCAAGGGCTCCGACATCGAGGAAACCGCGACCCGCACCAACCTCGAAGCGGCCGATGAAGCGGCCCGCCAGCTGCGGCTGCGCGACCTCGGCGGCCTGATCGTCATCGACTTCATCGACATGGAGGAGACGAAGAATCAGAAGGCGGTGGAAGCGCGGCTGAAGGACGCGCTGCACTACGACCGGGCACGCGTGCAGATGGGCAAGATCTCGCGCTTCGGCCTGATGGAGTTGTCGCGCCAGCGACTGCGGCCGTCGCTGTCGGAAGGTAGCCACGTCACCTGCCCGCGCTGCAATGGCGTCGGCGTGATCCGCGACACCGAGAGCTCGGCGCTGCACATCCTGCGCATCCTGCAGGAAGAAGCGATGAAGGAAGGCACGGCCGCCGTTCATGCGCAGGTGCCGGTCGATGTCGCAACCTTCCTGCTCAACGAGAAGCGCACCGACATCGCCAAGCTCGAGGCGCGACTTCGCGTGTCGGTGATCCTGATCCCGAACAAGCATCTGGAGACGCCGCACTACAAGGTCGAGCGCCTGCGCCACGACGACGAGCGCCTCGACCAGAGCAAGCTCAGTTTCGAGCGCGCCGAGGCGCCGGCAACCGACACCGCCTACAGCAGCAACAAGGCCGACGCGAACGCCGGCAAGAGCCGCCAGGAGCCGGTGGTTCGCGGCATCGTGCCCGATTCGCCTGCGCCGGTAGTCGCCACGCCCGCGCCGGCGCCGGCGCCCGCCCCGACCGCTGTGGCTGCCATGCCGCAAGCCGCGGTGGCTGCGCAGCCAACCTCTCTATGGGGCCGGATCGTGTCGTTCTTCAGCGGTACGCCTGCACCGGCTCCCGCACCGGCGCCTACGCCTGCAGCCACCGCTGCCGCTGCCGAGCCCCAGGGCCGCGGCGACCGTCCGCGCCGCGGCGAGCGAGATGATCGCGGCCGCCGTGGCGGTCGCGGCGAACGAGGCAACCGTGAAGGCCGGCGCGACGAGAAACGCGATGACAAGCGTGAAGAAAAGCGCACCGAGGGTCGGCGCGACGAACAGCGCGATGACAAGCGGAATCGACCGCCGCAGGAGCGCCGCGAGGGCGATGCGGCGCGAAACGGCGCGGAGGCCGATGCGGGTCGCCGCGAGCCCCGTGAACCGCGTGAGCCTCGCGAACCCAGGGAGCAACGCGAGCCGCGTGAAGGTAGCGAGCGTCGTGACAACCGACGCCGCGAGCGGCCGCCACGCGAAGCGGCGGCCAAGCCGACCGATGACACCGTTCTGACGCCGCAGGCGGTGGCCGATGCAACAGCCGCAAGCGTCATCGCGGATGCCCAGATGTCGACCCCGGCCATCGCTGAATCAGTCCAGCCTGCAACGGCAACCGACTCCTCGACAACCGCGACAGCGGGCGAAGCAGCCGCGACCGACGAGGGCGGCGAAGAGCGCCGCAGCCGGCGCCGACGTCGGCGCCGTCGTGGTGGCGCAGGTCGTGATGCCGGTTCGACAGCCGCTGGTGAGACCGCAGACGGCGCAGCCACGGACACCGACGACGCCGACGACGATGATGACACCACGTCGCCGGCCTCCGAGACGGCCCCGGCAAACGCAGCACCGATGGCCGAGCAGGCGGCCGAGCCCGTGAGCGAGCCGGCCGCCGCGCCCGCCGCCCCGGTTGTCACGTCTGCTGACGTCAGCGCGGCCATTCCGGTGGCCGCAGCGGCGGAGCAGGCCTCGGCCGAACCGAGCGTGCCGGTTGCTGCGTCGGTTCCCGCTGTCGCCCCCGCGGTGGCGGTGCAACCGGTCGCGCCGCCGGCACCGCTTCCAGCGGCAACACCGATCGTCGTGCCCGCGCTTCGGATCGAACAACTGGCGCCCGTGCTCGCGGCGGCTGGTCTCGAACTGGTGCAGACGGACAGCGACAAGCATGCGCAGACGCAGCAGCGGATGGCCACAGAACCGCCAGCACCGCGCCGCGGCCGTGAGCGCCCGGTCCTGCCGACGATCGACAGCACGCCGCTGCAACTGGTGGAGACCCGCCGCGACTGAAATCGCCATAACGGGCATTGCGCTTTCCGTGTCCAGGTGAGCGCGCTGCCGAACCGAGGGCTTGCCACTCCACCCGGGGTCGCAAGCCCTTTTCATTTCAGGGGGCATCGGTGCCCCCTCGGACGATCCTCGCTACCGAATCGCGACGGCTGCCGCTAACATCGCGGCCTTGCCGGAAACGCCATGACTGACCGCGTCATCCCACTGCTCGATGCCCGAACCTCGACGCTGCGCGCGCCGAGCGCGGACACGGGCGAGCTGCTTGCGCCGTCGGGCGATGTGGCCGACCGCCGCGGACGTCGGCTGCGCGATCTGCGCATCTCGGTGACCGACCGCTGCAACTTCCGCTGCACGTATTGCATGCCGAAGGAAGTGTTCGACCGCGATTACCGCTTTCTGCCGCACGGCGATCTGCTCAGCTTCGAGGAAATCACGCGGCTGACCCGCATCTTCATCGACCACGGGGTCGAGAAGATCCGTCTGACCGGCGGCGAACCCCTGCTGCGCAAGAACATCGAGCGGCTGATCGAGATGCTGGCCGGCCTGCGCACGCGCGAGGGCGCACCGCTCGATCTGACGCTGACCACCAATGGCTCGATCCTCGCGCGCAAGGCGCGGGCGCTGCGCGATGCCGGACTGCGGCGCATCACCGTCTCGCTCGACGCGCTCGACGACGGTGTTTTCCGCGCAATGAACGACGTTGACTTCCCCGTCTCTGCAGTGCTCGACGGCATCGACGCCGCTGCCGCGGCGGGGCTTGCACCGGTCAAGGTCAACATGGTGGTCAAGCGCGGCGTCAATGACGCGCAAATTGTCCCGATGGCACGTCACTTCCATGGCAGCGGCCACATCCTGCGCTTCATCGAGTTCATGGACGTGGGCGCCTCGAACGGCTGGCGGATGGACGACGTTGTGCCCTCCGCCGAGGTGGTCGCGCGCATCAACGCCGAACTGCCGCTGCGGGCCGCCGAAGCCAACTACACCGGCGAGGTCGCCGAGCGCTGGCGCTATGTTGATGGCGGCGGCGAGATCGGCGTGATCTCGAGCGTCACCCAGGCGTTCTGCAGCGATTGCACACGCGCCCGCCTGTCCACCGAAGGCAAGCTGTACCTGTGCCTGTTCGCTCAGCAAGGCTACGACCTGCGCGACCTGCTCCGTACCCAGGCGACGGACGCGCAACTGGCCGATGCGATCGGACGCATCTGGCGCGCCCGCGCCGATCGCTACTCCGAGGTTCGCAGCGAAGCGACCGTCGGTCTGAAGAAGATCGAGATGTCCTACATCGGCGGCTGAGGTCGCGGCTCACCGTGTCCGCACCGTCTGCGAGCGACATCACCGGCCTGCTGCTGGCGGGCGGACGCGGCAGCCGCATGGGCGGCGCCGACAAGGGCCTGCTGCTGCTCGACGACGAACCGCTCGCACTGCACACGCTGCGGCGCCTGCAGCCGCAGGTGGGCTCGGTGCTGATCAGCGCCAATCGCAACCCCGACACCTACCGGCAGTGGGGGCCCGTGATTGCCGATGACGATGACGGGTTTCGCGGACCGCTGGCCGGCCTGCTCGCCGCGCTGTGTGCCTGCCCAACCGACTGGCTAGCCGTCGCGCCATGCGACCTGCCCGCGCTGCCGACCGATGCCATCGCACGTCTGGCCGCCGCGCTCGACGGCGCGCAGGCCGCATTCGCGATGCCTGACGGCCAGCACCACTCGCTGGTCTGCCTGGTGCACCGCGCACTGGCCCCTGCCCTGCGAGACACGCTTGCCGCCGGCAAGCCGCGCGTCAGCGACTGGTTCGCATCGGTGGGCGCGATGCCGGTTCCCTTCGCCGACGCGGCAGCCTTTGCCAACCTCAATACGCCTGCGGATCTCGCGGCGGCGCAGACCGGGCATGACTGATTCCGATCGCGAGCTTTCGCCGGCCGAGGCCATCGAGCGGCTCAGCGCGCTCCGACCGCCCGTAAGCGAGGTCGAGTCCGTGGCATTGAGCGACGCCGCGGCCCGGGTGCTTGCGCAGGATGTCGCTTCGTCGATCGACCTGCCCGCGTTCGACAACTCGGCGATGGATGGCTACGCGCTGCGCCACGCCGACATCGGCACGGGCGCGCTGCTCGAGCTGGGGACGAGTTTCGCTGGCCACGGATTCAACGGTACGGTCGAACCCGGTACGTGCGTTCGGATCATGACCGGCGCGCCGGTACCGGCCGGTGCCAACACCGTGGTGGTGATGGAAGACGTGGATCGCAGCGAGGGCCACGTGCGGATCAATCAGGCGCCGCCGCGCGGCGCCAACATCCGCCACCGTGGCGAGCACATCAGGCAAGGTGCGATCGCGCTGCCGCGCGGCGCGCTGCTCGACGACGCGGCGATCGGCCTGGCCGCCAGCGTCGGGCTGGCCTGCGTCCCGGTGCTGCGCCGCCTGCGCGTCGCAATCGCATCGACCGGCGATGAACTTGCCGATGCGCCGGCGCCGATCGGCCCGGCCGGCAGCTACGACGCCAACCGACCGTTCCTTCGTGCCGCCTGCGTGCGGCTCGGTTTCGAGACGCTCGACCTCGGCATCTGCGCCGACCGCGCAGATGCCTTCGGGAAGCTCATCGATCGTGCGTTCGCGCAGCGCTGCGATGTGCTGCTGATCACGGGCGGCGCGGCCCAGGGCGATGCCGACATCGTTCGGCATTCCGGGGGCGTCGGCTTTCTGCCGCTGGCTTTGCGCCCCGGCCGCGGCATTGCCCACGCCAAACTGAAGGACGACGATCGATTGTTGACGCTGATCGGATTGCCCGGCAACGCGGTCGCGGCATTCATCGTGTTCCATCTGATCGCGCGGCCGGCTTTGCAGCGCCTCGCCGGAGCAACACCGCGTCCTGCGCCGCGGCTGCGCGCACCTCTCGGTCATCCTGTGCAGTTGCGCGGCGGACGGATCGACTACCGCCGAGCACGGCTCGACGCCGATGGCCGCGTTCATCTGCTCAAGGATCAGGGCTCGGCGATGCTGCGCGGCGTTGTCGAGGCTGACTGCCTCGCAGCCCTCGGCCCGACGGCGCGTCACGAGGCAGGCGACCTGATCGAGGTGGTACCACTCGGTCTTCTGGTCTAAGGCCTTCGCGCACCTCGACTCAGCCGGCGGGCACGGTCCGTCGCGATGCGCGCATGCCGGCGAGTTCGTTGAAGACCAGCGCAACAAGCACCAGCGCTCCGCCGAATAGCGTCGCCCCGGCGGGAACCTCGCCGGCACCGATCCAGGCCCACAGCGGCCCGAGCAGCACTTCGAGCAGGGCCAGCAAAGCGATCTCCGGCGCCGTCAGATGCCGCGACGCGCGAATCATCAGCATGCACGGCACGCCAAGCTGAAAGAAGCCGAGCAGCGCCAGCAGTCCGATGTCGCGCCATCCTGCCTGCAACGGCAGGGCAAACGGTAGGGTCGCGAGCGCGCACAGCACGCCGCCGATCAGTACGGCCGGCACCAGATCGACCTGCGCCCGCGTCATCTTCAGCGTGACCAAATTGATCGCGGAGGCTAGCGGCACCGCAAACGCGATCAGCATGCCGATCAGGTGCGTGCCTCCCAGCGCGCCGCCTTCGCCCATGCCCGCGGCATGCGCGAACATCCACGCGATGCCCACGCCGGCAGCAGCGATCGCTGCCCAGGTGCGCGCGGGAATCGGCGTCTTCAACAGCAATCGCGCCAGCAGCGCCGTCGCCAGTGGGCCCAGGCTCATCACCAGCAGCGTATTGGCGGTGCTGGTCAGCGACAGCGCCAGCATGAAGGCGCCGAACATCACCGCCCACATCGCGCCAGACAGCAGACCCGGCCCGCCGGAATCGCGCAGCGCCCGCACGCCGCGCCCCGACCACGCCAGATAGCCGGCGATGAAGACCGCCGCGAACAACGCCCGCCAGAACGTGATCTCGAACCGGCCCTCGGTCTGCATCTGCGGCGACAGCCAGCGCGTGACCACGCCGGCGGTCGACCACATCAGCGTGACCAGCACCATCGTGGCCAATGCCCGACGGTGCGCGGTGCGATCGGCGATCGCGTCCATCGCAGGTCTGGACAGCGTCAGCCGGCCTCAGGCGGCATCGCGCTCGGCGCGCTTGCGCTCGTGTTCCTTGAGGAAGCGCTTGCGCAGCCGGATCGATTGCGGCGTGACCTCGACCAGCTCGTCGTCGGCGATGAACTCGACCGCGTACTCCAGCGTGAGCCGGATCGGCGGCGTCAGATCGATCGCCTCGTCCTTGCCGCTGGCGCGCACGTTGGTCAGCTTCTTCTCGCGGATCGGATTGACCACCAGGTCGTTGTCGCGCGAATGGATGCCGATGATCATGCCCTCGTAGAGCTTCTCGCCCGGGCTGACGAACATGCGGCCGCGCTCCTGCAGCTTCCAGAGCGCGTACGCCACCGCCTCGCCATCGTCCTGGCTGATCAGCACGCCGTTGCGCCGCTCGCCCACGCCGCCCGGCTTCTCGGGCGCGTACTCGTCGAACACGTGGCTCATCAGGCCGGTACCGCGGGTCAGCGTCATGAACTCGCCCTGAAAACCGATCAGCCCGCGCGCCGGAATCCGGTACTCGAGGCGCACCCGACCCTTGCCGTCGGGCTGCATGTCCTGCAGGTCGCCCTTGCGGCGGCCGAGCTCCTCCATCACCGCGCCCTGGTTCTGCTCTTCCACGTCGACCGTGAGCATCTCGTAGGGCTCGTGGCGCACGCCATCGATGTCCTTGAACAGCACGCGCGGCCGCGACACCGCCAGCTCGTAGCCCTCGCGCCGCATGTTTTCGATCAGGATCGTCAGGTGCAGTTCGCCGCGGCCCGCGACCTCGAACACGGTTTCGTCGCCGGTCTCGCGCATGCGCATGGCGACGTTGGACTTCAGCTCCCGCTCCAGGCGCTCGCGCACCTGGCGGCTGGTCACGAACTTGCCTTCGCGGCCCGCCAGCGGACTGGAGTTCACGCAGAAGTTCATGACCAGCGTGGGCTCGTCGACCTTCAGCAGCGGCAGCGCATCAGGGGCATCGACCGGACACAGCGTGGTGCCAATGCCGAGTTCGTCGATGCCGTTGACGAGCACGATATCGCCAGCCTGCGCCTCGTCGACCAGCGCCCGCTCGAGGCCCTTGAACTTCAGCACCTGGTTGATGCGGCCACGCGTGGTCGGTGCGTTCTGCTGGCCCTCGGGACCATGCATCACCAGCACTTCCTGGCCCGCGCGCACGCGGCCGCGCGACACCCGGCCGATACCGATCTTGCCCACGTAGCTGTTGTAGTCGAGCGAACAGATCTGCAGCTGCAGCGGGCCGTCTGGATCGTCGTTGCGCACCGGCACGTGCTCGAGCACCGCATCGAACAGCGCCCGCATGTGGCCGATCTTGCGCAGCTCCTCGATGTCGGTCGTGGTGCCGGCAAAGCCGTTCAGCGCCGAGGCGTAGATGACCGGGAAGTCGAGCTGCTCGTTGGTGGCGCCGAGCTTGTCGAACAGGTCGAACGTGGCATTGACCACGTAGTCGGGGCGCGCGCCCGGGCGGTCGATCTTGTTCACAACCACGATCGGCTTCAGGCCCTGCGCGAGCGCCTTGCGGGTGACGAAGCGCGTCTGCGGCATCGGACCCTCGACGGCATCGACCAGCAGCAAGACGCCGTCGACCATCGACAGCACGCGCTCGACCTCACCGCCGAAGTCGGCGTGTCCGGGCGTGTCGACGATGTTGATGTGCGTCCCTTCGTACTCGACCGCGCAGTTCTTGGCCAGGATCGTGATGCCGCGCTCACGCTCCAGGTCATTGGAGTCCATCACCCGCTCGGCAACCTGCTGGTTGTCGCGGAAGGTGCCGGACTGCTGAAGCAGCTTGTCCACCAGCGTGGTTTTGCCGTGGTCGACGTGGGCGATGATTGCGATGTTCCGTAGTGCGCGCATGGCGTTTCTTTCGTCAGGTAATTCGTTGCGCCCGCGTGGCTCAGGCCGTCGCAAGCAGGCGGCGTGGACTGAGCACGCCGTGTTGATCGAGCTCGGCTACGCCGAGCAGTTTTTCGTCCGGTCCGTAGACGCGGCATCGGCCCGCCGGACCGACCGCGTCCACCGCGTTGCCATGACAGAAGCGACGCGCCTGCGCATCGCCCAGATCGACGCGCGGCACCGCGGCGATCAGCGCATCGACCGGCAGCAGACAGGCGCGCCGCTGCGCGACATCCATCTGCTCCAGTTGCGCCAAGGTCAGCGCGTTGCTCAGACCGAGCGAGCCCACGCGCGTCCGCCGCAACGCCGCCAGATGCGCGCCGCATCCCAGCGCGGCGCCGATGTCCTCGGCCAGCACGCGCACGTAGGTTCCCTTGCTGCAATCCACAACCACCGCAGGCCGGTCGGCATGCCATTGCACCAGCGCAAGCCGGTCGATCCGCACCTGGCGCGGTGCGCGCTCGACCTCCACGCCTGCGCGCGCGTACTCATACAGCGCCCTGCCATCGCGTTTCAACGCCGAGTGCATCGGCGGGACCTGCGCGATGCTGCCGGTGAACTGTGTCAGCACCGTTTCGAACCGTTCGCGCGATACATCGACCGCGCGTGTCTCGATCACTTCGCCCTCGGCGTCGGCGGTCGTCGTCCGCACGCCGAGCTGCAGCACCGCCGCGTAGCCCTTGTCGGCATCCAGCAGGTCAGCCGAAAACTTGGTGGCCTCGCCGAAGGTCAGCGGCAGCAGGCCGCTGGCCAGCGGATCAAGCGTGCCCGTGTGTCCGGCCTTGGCGGCGCCGAGCAGGCGCCGGGCCTTCTGCAGGGCCAGGTTGGACGTGATGCCGCTCGGCTTGTCGAGCAGCAACACGCCATCGACCGGGTCACCCCGGCGGGCGCGTGCCACGTCGACGTCACTCCTTGGGGTGTTCGGGCTTGGCGTCGTGCGCCGGCGCTTCCAGCGCCGCATCGCTCTCCACCGCGCGCTGGATCAGCTGGTCGAGCTCGAAGCCGCGCACCACGCTGGTGTCGTGCACGAAGTGCAACCGCGGCACCGTGTGGATCGACAGCCGCTTGAACAACAGGTTGTGCAGGTGACCGGCTGCGGCATTCAGTCCGCGCGCCGCGACGTCGGCGTCGCCGCCGATCACCGTGAAGAAAACCTTCGCATGCGCGTAATCGGGCGTGACCTCCACGCCGCTGAGGGTCACCAGACCGACGCGGGGATCGCGCACCTCGCGCGGAATCAGCTCGGCCAGATCGCGCTGGATCTGGTCGGCGACTCGCAGGCCACGCTGAGGCTTGGCAACGCGCTTCATGATCGGGCGGAGACGATCCCGCACCTGCACGCCGGACGCACCTTGCGGCGCTGCCCGACGCGCGGCGCGCTAGAGCGTGCGCGCCACCTCCGTGACCTCGAACACCTCGAGCTGGTCACCTTCCTTGATGTCGTCGTAACCCTTCAGGCTCAGGCCGCACTCGAAGCCGGCCTTGACTTCCTTGACGTCATCCTTGAAGCGCCGCAGCGAGGCCAGCTCGCCGGTCCAGATCACCACGTTGTCGCGCAGCAGACGCGCGCTGGCGGTGCGCTTGACCAGGCCATCGATGACCATGCAACCGGCCACCGCGCCGACCTTGGGCACGCGGATGATCTGACGAATCTCCACCACCCCCAGCACCTGCTCGCGCTGCTCGGGTGCCAGCAGGCCGGACAGGGCTGCCTTCACGTCGTCGACCGCGTCATAGATGATGTTGTAGTAGCGGATCTGCACGCCGTTGGCCTCGGCCAGCTTACGGGCCGACACGTCGGCGCGCACGTTGAAGCCGATGATCACCGCCTTCGAGGCGATCGCCAGGTTGATGTCGCTCTCGGAAATGCCGCCAACCT
>CAZTUT010000010.1:25018-38834 GCA_964616395.1 uncultured Burkholderiaceae bacterium | reverse complement strand
ACGGCGCCCGTACACCCCCCGAGATCGCGGTGTCGATCCTGGCCGAGCTCACGGCCGCCAAGTACGGCTACACGATCCCGGCGCCGGTGCCTCTCGCGCCCGCCGCTGTGGAGGCTGGCTGCGCCAGTTGATGGCGAGACACCCGGCCCGGTTTGTACCCCGCCCACGGCGCGAGCACGCGATGACAGCAATAAAGTTGTAACGAGAGGTCAATTCGGCAGACCGATGGCGATGGGGCGCGATAGCCTGACCGTATCCGTATAAACCCGAGTATCGGTCACGATGCCGATCTCTCCCGCCACCATGACACCGCCGGCCCGCTCGCTCCATGCTGCTCTCTTCATTGCCCTACCGTTTGCGCTGCTGACTGCAGCATGCGGCGGGGGCGGCAGCCCCGCGCCGGCGGCGCCGCCCGCAGCCAACCGGCCGCCCGTGCTGTCACAGGCCAATCCCGATCAGACCGCCAACACCGGTGTGGCGTTTCAATACGACGCGAGCCGCGGCGGCGCGGCCTTTAACGATCCCGATGGCGATCCACTGACCTACCGGCTCAGCCTGTCCGCGCCGGTGGCCGGTCTGGCTACCAGCGGCGCCACCCTTGCCGGCACCGCCGCGGCAGCAGGCACCACCACGGTCACCGTCACCGCCGATGATGGCCGCGGCGGCAGCGCCAGCAACAGCTTCACGCTGACGATTCAGCCGGCCGTCTCGGCCAATCCGCCCACCCTACCCGCCACGTTGCTTGGCTACAGCGATGCCGCGGTCAGCCTGCCCGCGCATCTGCTTGCTGGCCCGGGCAGCGTCGCCGGCGCTGACAACACACCACCCGGCAATCCGATCACCGACGCCGGTGCCACGCTCGGCCGCGTGCTGTTCTACGACAAGCGACTGTCGGCAAACGACACCGTCGCCTGCGGTTCGTGTCATGTGCAGTCACGCGGCTTTGCCGACGCAGCACGATTCAGCAGCGGCTTCCAGGGCGCACTGACGCCGCGTCATTCGATGGGGCTCTCCAACGCGCGCTATTACAACCGCGGTCGTTTCTTCTGGGACGAGCGAGCCACCACGCTGGAAGCGCAAGTACTCGAACCTATTCAGAACAGCGTCGAGATGGGCATGACGCTGCCCCAACTGACAACCAAGCTGGCCGCCACCAGTTACTACCCGGCGCTGTTCGCCGCCGCCTTCGGCGACGCCGCGATCACCAGCGATCGCATCGCGCGTTCGCTGGCGCAGTTCGTCCGTGCGATGGTCTCGTACCGCAGCAAGTACGACTCGGCGTTCGTCAACGGCACGCCCAACTTCGCGGCGGTCTTCACCGCGCAAGAGGAGCAGGGTCGGCTGCTGTTCGAGGGCCGCGGCCGGTGCGCCGGCTGCCACGGCACGGTCGGCCAGATCGCGCCGGGCCTGCGCAACAACGGACTGGATGCCGTGACGATCGATGCCGGCGCCGGCCAGGCACGCTTCAAGTCGCCCTCGCTGCGCAATGTCGCGGTGCGCGCACCCTACATGCACGATGGCCGCTTCGCCACGCTGCTGGATGTGATCAACCACTACGACAGTGGCGTGCAGCCGCATCCTGACCTGGACCCGGCGCTGCGCAACCCTGACGGTTCGCCGCGCCGGCTCAACCTGACGCCCGCGGAAAGACAGGCGCTGCTGACGTTCCTCGGTACGCTGACCGACAACGCGCTGCTGACCGATGTGCGCTTTTCCAGCCCGTTCGCGCCATGAGGCGCGAGTAAATCGGCCGATCGCGTCAGCAGGGTGTCGACGCGGCGTTCAGCACACCGGGCGACACATCCTGGCGCCGGTGCCGCTCGTACCCGCCGCCATCGAGCCCGGCGGCACGGCTGACGCTCAAGCTTCGTAGGCCGTCAGGACCACGTCGGCACCCGCTTCGCGCAGCGCGATCAGCGCCTGATAGTCGGGCGAGTCGTGCCAGGCGCGCAGCGCCTCGAGTGACTCGAACCGTGCCACGACCACACGCTCGCCGTGAGCGCTCTGGCTGAGTTCGCATTGCTTGACGCCACGCAGCAGTACCGCGCCGCCATGGCGCTCGAAGGTCGCCCCGACACGATCGACGTACCGTTGCCAGGCATCTGCATCGGTGACACGGATCGTGCCGACGAGAAAGGCAGCCATGCTGTCAGCCGGTGACTCAGTACGTGATCGAGGCGGCATTCAGCAGGCCGATGGCAATCGCCACCGCACCCAGGAACAGGCCGGCCGCGAGCTTGCCTTCCTCAATCTGTCGGCTGATGTCGCGCACCGCGAGCCGCGCCAGCGCGAAGCCAGCCAGCTGCACCACCAGCGCGATGCCCGACCACAGCACCATGTCGAGCAGCGACACGCTGTTCTCGATCACCGACGACAGCGGCAGCGCGAAACCGATCAACGCACCGCCCAGGCTCGCCGCCGCCGCCGTGTTGCCTTCGCGGATCAGCCGGAACTCGGCATGCGGTGTGATGCGCACGTAGATCGCCACGAACAGCAGCACCAGTGCAACGCCGATGGCGAAATAGACGACAAAGGCCGGCAGGCCGGTCAGGTAATCGGCAACACGAAGCGTGGTCATGGCGGAACCCTCGGCGGAGTCAGACGAAATAGTGCGGAACGAAACGGCTGGTATTGCGGGTGATCGGTGTGGCGTCCTCGCGCAGGCCGATGCCGGCCGGCTCACCATCGATGACCCAGGCACCCACCACCACGTGGTCGGTGCCAAAGCGCGGCAGCGGCGCCAGCGCCTGGTAGACAAAGCCCTCGGCGCCGTAGTCGCCGTCGCTCGACTCACTGAACGGGCCATCGACCAGCGTCACGTTCGCGCCTTCGCGCGCCAGCTTGGGCTTGCGCGCGTAGCGGTTGCCCAGCGGCTCGGGCGTGAAATACGCGGGCAGCAGGTTCGGGTGGTCCGGGAACAGTTCCCACAGCACCGGCAGGATCGCCTTGTTGGCCAGCAGCATCTTCCATGGCGGCTCGATCACCTGCAGCGTGCGATCGGCCAGCACCTGCGCCAGCGCTTCGGCAAAGTCGTCGCGCACCAGCCATTCCCACGGATACAGCTTGAACAGCCGCTCGATCGGCACGTTGAACTCGTCGACGAAACGCAGCCCCTGGGCGGTCGGCTGCACGCCGATGCGCTCGACCGGCAGCGCGATCGTGGAGAAGCCGGCCTGGATCGCGGTGTCGCGCAGGTACTCGACGTTGCCCCAGTCCTCTTCGCTGTCGGCCACCGCCGCGAAGTGCAGTCGCGCCGCGCCTTCCCCGCAGTGCGCACGCAGGCGCTGCCAGGCAGAGATCAGTTTTTCGTGGATCGCGTTGAACTGGTCGATCTGCGCACCGAGCGCCGGGCGCATCGCCTGCAGCCAGTCCCACTGCGCAACGCTGGCCTCCAGGCAGGCCGTCGGTGTGTCGGCGTTGTATTCAAGAAGCCGGGGTGGTTCGCGGCCGTCGTACACGAGGTCCATGCGACCGAACAGCGAAAACGCGGCGGTGCTGCCGGCTTGCGCCTCGCGCAGGCTGGCGCGGACCAGCGGCTGCCATGCCTTGGGGATCGCGAATGCGTCCATCAGGCCGTGCGCCACCACATGTTCGGCCGCCGCCAGCGCACAGCGATGCAACTCGGCAACCGCGTCGTCGAGCGTGTCGATCTGCGCGGCGCTGAAGCGGTAACAGCGCGACTCGTCCCAGTAGGTGCCGTCGATCGAGTGATAGCCGAAGCCCAGCGCCTCCATCTGCGCCTGCCAGCCCGGCCGCGGCGTGAGCAGTTGCCGTTGCATCAGCCGCCGCTGGAAAAGCTGCGCGCCGAGGTGCCGAAGCCGCCGCGAGAAGTCGCCGCCGGCAGCGTCGAGCGCGCCACCGCACGGTCGCTGGGCGCCAGCCCGCGCTGACCCATGCCCTCGCGGATCTGCTGCTGCAGACGATCGCGCGAGCCGGGGTAGTAGGTCGGGCCGCGGAAGTACACATGCCCCCCCGAGCTGCTGGCGCCCGTGACGTTGACGCGCTCGCAGTACTCGGGCGCGCCCCAGTCGGCCGCGCACTCCTCGCGGCTGGCGTAATGGTCGGACACGATATCGGTCGGACTTGGCGAACAGCCGGCCATGGCGGCCGAGCCGATCAGGACCAGCGTGATGCGAGCGGAAGAGCGGCGACGTTCAGACACGGCAGCACTCACGAGAAGCAGACAACGGCGACAGGGATCGCGAAACGTCGTCGGCGCGAGGCCGACAGCGTGGTCTCGACCTACTCGACCCCCAGCAGTTCAACCTCGAACACCAGCGTGGCATCCGGCGGGATCACGCCGCCGGCACCATAGCGGCCGTAGCCAAGATCGGGCGGGATGGTCAGCTTGCGCTTGCCACCGATCTGCATGCCTTGCACACCCTCGTCCCAGCCGGCGATCACCTGGCCCTGGCCGAGGTGGAACGAGAATGGATCGCCGCGGTCAAGGCTGGAATCGAACTTGCGGCCGTTGGTCAGCCAGCCCGTGTAGTGCACGGATACGAACTGGCCGGCCTGCGCGACGGCGCCCTCGCCGACGAGCAGATCGTCATACTGCAGACCGCTGGGTGTGGTGGGCATGATGGACCTTTCTGCGCGCCATGCGCGCCGCCGATATCGCGCCAACGACCGCCCTGGGGGGCATCGGCGCGCGTCAGCCGCTGCGATGAGCCGCTCTGGTTGAACCACTTTGGTGGAAAATCGACGCAAGCGTACCCGACAGGAGTCCCCGACATGACCTGCCCTCCCGACTCGCCTCTGCTGCGCGACACGCGCCGCGCGCTGATCCGCGCGCTGGGTGCCGGCGCCGGCCTCGCCGCCGCGCCGCGTCTGACGGGCGCGCAGCCAGCATGGCCGTCCAAGCCGGTGCGCTTCGTCGTGCCGTTTGCCCCCGGTGGCAGTTCCGAAATCGTCGCGCGCTCGCTGGCGGCCGAGTTGTCAAAAACGCTCGGGCAGCAGGTGTTCGTCGAAAACAAGCCGGGTGCGGCCGGCAATATCGCGATGCAGGAAGTCGCCGCCAGCGCGCCCGATGGTCACACGGTGATCCTCGGCCACATCGGCACGCTCGCGGTCAACCCGTACATCTTCGACCGGCTGCCGTACGACCCGGTGCGGGACTTCGCCCCGGTGTCGCTGCTGGCCAAGGTGCCGAGCCTGTATCTGGTGCCTGCCAACTCGCCATTTCGAACGCTACGCGACCTGGTCGAGCACGCGCGCAGGAATCCCGGCAAGCTCAACTATGGCTCGGCCGGCAATGGCAGCGCCGGCCATCTGGCGATGGAGTACCTGAAGGCGGCGGGCAACCTGTTCATCGTGCACGTGCCCTATCGCGGCACCGGCCCGCAGCTGACTGATCTGCTGGCCGGTCGGCTCGATGCCGCCTCGGTCGGCGCGCCTGCGGTCATGGGGCACATCCGCGCCGGCACGCTGCGCGCGCTGGCCACCGGCACTACGCGCCGTCTGCCGCTGCTGCCCGATGTGCCTACCGTCGCGGAGCAGGGCTTCGCCGGATTCGAGATGACGCAGTGGTACGGCCTGCTCGCGCCAGCCCGTACACCGGCGCCGGTGCTGACCAAGCTGGCCGAGGAAACACAGAAGGCGGTGCGCGCCGAGAGCATGCGCAAGCGGCTGGCCGACGACACGGCCGAGCCGGTCGGCGGGGCTGCCGCCGAGTTCGCCGCCTTCATCGCCGCCGAGCAGAAGCGCTGGAAGCCGGTGATCGAGCGCGCCCGCATCAAGCCCGACTGACCACGGCCAGCCTCAGTAGACTGGCGCTCTTCTCACCTCGATCATCGACGACCTCATGGATACGCTCGACGCCCAACGCCAGCAGACCCGCACCCGCATCGCCGCGCTGCGTGCCGAGTTGAATCGCGCCGGACTGGCAGCCTGGATCCTGCCCTCGTCGGACCCGCATCTGTCCGAGTACCTGCCCGAGCACTGGGCCGGCCGCGAGTGGGCCAGTGGCTTCACCGGCTCGGTCGGCACGCTGATCGTCAGCGCCGACTTCGCCGGCCTGTGGGTCGACAGCCGTTACTGGGTGATGGCCGAGGCGCAGTTGGCCGGCACCGGCATCGAGATGATGAAGATTCCGGGTGCCGCCAGTACTGCGCACCTCGACTGGCTGACGGCCAACCTGCCGGGCGGCAGCACGGTCGGCGTGGACGGCGATGTGCTCGGCCTGGCTGCCGCGCGCCAGTTGCAGTCCACGCTGGCGGCACGCGGGATCGGTCTGGACACCTCGCGCGATCTGCTCGATGCCATCTGGCCGGACCGGCCCGGGCTGCCGGCCGCGCCGGTGTTCGAGCACATGGCGCCCTTTGCCACGACAGCGCGTGCCGACAAGCTCGCGTCGGTGCGCGCAGCGATGCGCGCTGCCGGCGCAACCCATCACTTCATCTCCACGCTCGACGACCTGGCGTGGCTGTTCAACCTGCGCGGCGCCGACGTGCCCTACAACCCGGTGTTCATCGCGCATGCGCTGGTGGCGCTCGATGGTGCGCGCCTCTTCATCGGCGCCGGCAAGGTGCCGACGGTGGTCACCAGCCGGCTGGCCGCCGACGGCGTGGCGATCGCGCCCTACGAGGAGGCCGCTGCCGCGCTGCGCGCGCTGCCCGCAGGCAGCACGCTGATGATCGACCCGCGCCGCCTCACCTTCGGCCTGCGCTCGGCGGTGCCGGAAGGCGTGACGGTAATCGAGTCGATCAACCCGTCCACGCTGGCCAAGAGCCGCAAGACCGAGGCGGAGGCCGCGCATGTGCGCGAAGCGATGGCCAATGACGGCGCCGCGCTGGCCGAGTTCTTTGCCTGGTTCGAAGCGGCGCTGGCCAACGGCGAGCGCATCACCGAACTGACGATCGACGAGCAGATCACCGCGGCGCGCGCGCGCCAGCCCGGCTTCGTCTCACCCAGCTTCTCCACGATCGCCGGATGGAAGGCCAACGGTGCGATGCCGCACTACCGGGCCACCGAGCAGTCGCATGCGGTGATCCGCGATGCCGCGCATCGCGAGTCGGGCCTGCTGCTGATCGACAGCGGCGGCCAGTACGTGGGCGGCACCACCGACATCACGCGCGTTGTGCCCGTGGGCGAGGTCAGCGCCGCCGAGTGCGCCGACTACACGCGCGTGCTCAAGGGGATGATCGCGCTGTCGCGCACCGTGTTTCCGCGCGGCACGCGCTCGCCGACGCTCGATGCGATTGCGCGCGCGCCGATCTGGGCCGGCGGCATCGACTACGGCCACGGCACCGGCCACGGCGTCGGCTACTTCCTCAACGTGCACGAAGGGCCGCACGGCATCACGCCGCACCTGCCGCCCGAGCCGCAGACCGCGATGGAGCCGGGCATGATCACCTCCAACGAGCCGGGCATCTATCGGCCCGGCCAGTGGGGCGTGCGGATCGAGAACCTGGTGCTCAACGTGGTGGCCGACACCGGCGCCGAGGCCGAGCGCTTCGGACAGTTCCTGCGCTTCGAGACGCTGACCATGTGCCCGATCGACACCCGCTGCATCGAGCGCGCGATGCTCGACGCCGGCGAGATCGCCTGGCTCAACGACTACCACGCGCAGGTGCGCGCCTGCGTCGAACCGCGGGTCTCGGGCGCGGCGGCCGACTGGCTGCGGCTGCGCTCCGCGCCGATCTGACGGGTCGCCCGGCTACGATCCGCGCGCGTGCTGGTCAACAGCCACGCAGGCGCCGCACGGGCAAGGTAGTGATCATCGGGACCGCGCGTTGGCCGTCCCGTGCGCCTGATCCGCCGGCTTCGCACCGATATTCCTCGCTTTGTGCCGTTCTGTGCTGATACACTGCGGCTCACGCGGTGACAGACCAGCGGCATCGATCCCGTCGATGCTTCCTCACCGCCGTCAATCCTGACGCGGGTCCTGCGCTCCCACACGGCGCGCTGCCCTCAAGCCAATACCTCGTTCTGCAGTCGGCTGGTCGATGAACGTGTCCTGTGGACGCCCTGCGTCTACGCGGCCGGCAGACCGACTACCCAGCAAGGGTTTCCAATGTCTTTCGCAAGTCTCGGCTTGTCCGACGCGCTCGTGCGTGCGGTCACCGATGTCGGCTATACCGAGCCGACCCCGATCCAGAAACAGGCGATTCCGGCCGTGCTCGAAGGCCGCGATCTGCTCGCCGGCGCACAGACCGGCACTGGCAAGACGGCCGGCTTCGTGCTGCCGATCCTGCACCGGCTGGCGCAGACGCCGGCCAGCGGCAAGCGGCCGATCCGCGTGCTGATTCTTACGCCCACCCGCGAACTGGCTGCCCAGGTCGAGGAAAGCGTGCGCACTTACGGCAAGCACGTCGACGTGGCTTCCACCATGATCTTCGGCGGCGTCTCCATCAATCCGCAGATCAGCGCGCTGCGCCAGGGCGTGGACATCGTCGTGGCGACACCGGGTCGGTTGCTCGACCATCACGGCCAGAAGACCATCGACCTGTCGAAGGTCGAAGTGCTGGTGCTCGACGAAGCCGACCGCATGCTCGACATGGGCTTCATCCACGACATCAAGCGCATCCTCAAGATCCTGCCGCCGAAGCGCCAGAACCTGCTGTTCTCGGCCACCTTCTCCGACGAGATCCGCGCGCTGGCCGACGGCCTGCTCGACAAGCCGCAGCACATCCAGGTGACGCCGCGCAACACCACGGTCGAGGCGATCGCGCAGAAGGTGCTGACGGTCGACACCAAGCGCAAGGCCGAACTTCTGATCCACCTGGTCAAGGAACACAACTGGTTCCAGGTGCTGGTGTTCACGCGCACCAAGCACGGCGCCAACAAGCTCGCCGCGCAACTGCTCAAGTACGACATCAGCGCGCTGCCGATCCACGGCAACAAGAGCCAGAACGCGCGAACCCGCGCGCTGGCGCAGTTCAAGAGCGGCGAGTTGCAGGTGCTGGTGGCCACCGACATCGCGGCGCGCGGTATCGACATCGATGACCTGCCGCACGTGGTCAACTACGACCTGCCCAACGTGCCCGAGGACTACGTGCACCGGATCGGCCGTACCGGCCGTGCCGGCGCCAGCGGCGAAGCGCTGTCGCTGGTCGCACCCGACGAGATGGGCCTGCTGCGCGACATCGAGCGCCTCATCAAGCGCGCACTGCCGCGCGAAGTGGTGCCCGGCTTCGAGCACGGGTCCCCGTCGAAGCTGCCGGAACCGACCGCCGTGCCGGAGCGCGAGCGCACGCCCCATGGACATTCACGCCGCAGCGCGCACCACAACGCACCGCGCCGCGAACGTCATACACAGGCGGATCAAGCGCCGGGCGCGCAAGCAGCGAGCGCAGGTGGCGAGGGGCGCCGCGAGCGCTCGGCAGGCAGTGCGAAGCCGCCGCGTGGTCCGCGGCCGGACGGTGGCAAGCCGCAACGTAGCCGCGGCGGTCAGGGTGCCCGCGACGGACGGCCGGCTCAGCCAGGCCAGGCCAGCCGCAGCGCCGGCCCGCGGGAGCGCGGCGAACCCAGCGACGACAAGATCCTCGCCGACCCCAATGCCTACCTGAACGCGATGCCCTTCGGCCAGCGCAAGGGCCCGCGCAACGGTCCGGGCGGCAAGCCGCGACGCGGCGATGTCGACGGCAACAACGCGCGCGGGGGTGCGCAGACGCGCGCACCCTGGCGTGACGAGAACGGCGCCGTGCGCTCGAACCTGCCGCCGGGCTGGCCCGGCAGCGGCGGCGGCGGCCGGCGCTGAGCCTTGGCGCTGTCAGGCGGGCGCGCGTGATTGCGTCTGCCCGCCTGATTGAACGCCCGATCGAGACGACGGGTCGCGCGACGGGCAGCTAAGCTCCAAACCATGACAGCTCCCGATCGCTCCAATGAAACGCCCCAGTGCGACGCGCTACCGCCGATCGTCCACGACCCGGCGGCGGAGCGCTTCGAGGTGCGCATCAACGGCTGGCCGTGTCGCTGCGACTATCGGCTCGTCGACGGCGTCATGCACCTGATCCACACCGAGGTACCTCCAGTGCTCGAAGGGCGAGGCATCGCTGCGCGGCTGGTGAGGGCGGCCTTCGATCATGCGCAGGCCAGCGACCTCAAGGTGCTGCCGCGGTGTTCGTACGTGCGCGCTTACGTCCGCCGCCACCCGCAGACCCAGTCACTGCTTGCCTGACCGGCACCGCAGCGCATTTCGCCATCTGCAACACGCAACACTCATCGTGTGCCAACCCCTTGAAAAACAAGGGAACAGCCGCAGCTTCAACATCAGACTTCGGGGCAGATATGCCCTGGCTGAGGAAGCGCTCTAATCGTGCTGCGTCGCACCAAATTCTGATACATTCCCGGTCGAGATGGTTGTCTCAACGGTTGTCTCCTCCACCTCCATAGGTGGTTATGGCCCGAGTGCTCCTCGGGCCACTTTTTTTCCGCGCAGGTCCGTGCGCCCCCGGACACTGACCCGCTATCGCACGGGTGGAAGCGTTGTCCCGATCGGATGGCTCGAAGCGACCACCGAGATCCGGTAGCGCGGCGAGTCCGGCGAACGCGCCTCGATCACCACCTTTCGGTCGAGCGGGGTCAAGACGCGAGGCGTCGCCAATCGCGGGCCGTCATTCGGCACCGCAACCTGCATCGACAGTTCGACCAGATCGCCGCTGACGGTCGGCATGACTTCCAGGCTGACATGCTGGTCCTGCATCGTCGCCTTCACGCCAGTCATGGTGACCAGACGGGGCGTCGAAAGGACAACGCCGTCGCGCTCGACCGTCATCGTCAGCAGGATTCCGGCGTCATGGGCCTGGGCGGTGGCGGTCGTTGAGGCGAGAAGAAGTAGCAGGCCGGCAATCCGCGTGGTGTGCTTCATTGGCATTCCCCAATCAATTGAACGGAGCTCTACGAAGGTGCAAAGGTGAACGTGGAGAGCCATCGTCTTGCCCACGCGGGTCGAGTATGGATCGCCGCCGATTGTTGAGCAAGGCATCCGTCTGGCTGCCCCCGACTGTTTCGGGGCCTGTCACCGACTGGCTCCGCCACCGGGGCTGCGGCGATCGCAACCCCGAGCACAGTGAGCTGTCGCCTCGACGTTCGACGATCGCGCCGCGCTCACTCACTGGCCCGCACCATGCCTCGATTCGCGACTTCGATGCTTTCAGCAGAACCCGATGGCGTCGCGCCCGATGGTTCGGCGTGCCGCCGTCTGCTCGCGTTGGGTGGTGGAAGCGTCGCGCACGTCACGCTGGCCGCAGGTGCGGTCTCATGCGCCGTTCGTCACCGGACCGTTGAGGAGATCTGGTACGTACTCGGCGGCAGCGGGCAGATGTGGCGGGCTCACGATGGACGCGAGACGATCGATGCCCTCGGTCCGGGCGTTTGTCTCACGATCCCCCTGGCCACGCATTTCCAGTTCCGAGCACTGTCGGCAGTGCCTGAGGGTGCTGGCCGTGACAATGCCCCCGTGGCCAGACGACGCGGAGGCCGCAGGCGTGCCCAGGCATTGGCCAGACAGCCGCGGATGAAATGGCTCGAGTCCGCAGGCTCGCCGCCCCCTTTGCCCACCGCCGGTCTAGCGCGAGACCACCCGGACTTCGGTATTCAGGCCATCTGTCAACCCGATCTCGATCTGCCCGCCGGGGCGCAGCGACGTCCGGTCGACGCTGAAATGGCCGCCCTGCGCACGCAGGGCGAGAACGCGTGGTGCGCCATCGACGATGTGGGTGATCTTGGCCTGGGGGAAACGACCTGCATCCCAGGTCACAGTCAACGCGCCGCCCGCCTCCTGCATCTCGGGAACCGGCTTGGCGGCTGCGCGACGAAGCACCTCGGCAGCGGGCTTGTCCGCGGTGCGGCTGGCAATGACGCTACCGCCGCGGACAATCTCCACCGCAATCAGTGGCCCGGGGTTGGGAACCGTGACGTGAAAGTGCTTCTGGGGCGGCATGGCGTGATCGACGAGCACGGCATCAAAAGGAACCTCGAACGTGCCGCCAGTCGCGCTTCGCAGCCTGAGAAGGTAATCGCCCTGGCTCTGCGCGACCGCGCGACCGCGCGCGGCCAGCACCGGTAACAGTTGCACTCCATCAAGGCCGATGCTGCCGGACACGTGGAGCACCTCGCTGGCATCGGCAGTATCGCCCGGGAACTCGGACTTTTCGATCATGGGCGAGGTTGACCGCCATTCGAGGAAGCGCTGAATCTCGCGCAGGTTGTAGTCGGAGAACCAGCGGCCCTGGCAGTACCCCATGACATCCGGCAAACCGACGGGGGAGACCACGGTACCGGCAAGCACGTCGAACAGCGGCGTGGCGCCAAGCAGGCCACCGCTGTACGGATAGCTGGCATCGGAACTGGCCACGCTGCCGCATGGTGCGTGGCGCCGCGAGTAGTTGTGACCGAATTCGTGGGTCATCGTGCGCAGCCAGGAGGTGCGGCTGCTGTCCCAGCCCAGCGCTGACAGCGCCACCGAGCCGGCGCCGGTCGTGTTCACGTAACCGACACCGGCCGTGCCTGACACCACCATCGGCTTGACCAGGCCGTAATACTGACGCGTCGGCGCCTCGGTTCGGCGCAGCGTCTCGAGTTCCTGGATCGCGGCGCTCCACTCGCCGCTGGTATCGACGCCGTCGGTCACCGACGTGAGCGTGTACGGCGCGCGTACAGACACTTGAATGTTGCCGCGCGCCACCGGCATACGTCGCGTCAGCTCATCGAGCACCAGCTGCACGGTCGCGCTGTCCGGAATGATCGCCTCGTTGCTGCCCGACACGAGCGGCACCAGCATCACGTCGATGCGCGTGGTTGTCCCGACGTTGGGCACACTGCTCGCAACCACCGGCGAGCCGAGCGTTGCGGCGGGATCGGCGCTCACTTCAACACGCAGCCCGCTGCCGGCCCACGCATCGTCGATTCGCGCGCTGAACGTCAACGCTCCGTCGTTGCGCAACGTTGCATCCGGCGTGCTGCCGGCCGCGAGTTGCGGCAGCACGGCAGGGCCGGCCATCGTCACCGACCCGAGCACCGTGCTCCCGTTGTAAGCAGTGAGCCGTACGGGCGGCGCACTGACACCGCTGCGCGATGACACCACGTAGGCACGCACCCAGGTCTCGCGCTGCGGCACCAGTCGCTGGCGCGCGTCGTTTGATGGCTGCGACATGACCTGCGCGAACTCGATCGCCTCGACGCGCACCAGGCAACCGCCGCTGGCGACCACCGTGCCGCCGGACACCGGCGGCTGGCTGGCCGACTGCAGCGTGACCGGGCCGCAGGACACCGCAGCAGGCACCGTGAAGCTGATCTGGGTCGCACTGCGTGCGCCGAGGGTTGCAGTCACGCCGCCGACCGAGATGCCGCTGATCTCGCCGAAGCCGCTTCCGCTGAGCGTGACGCTGCTGCCGGATGCCGCAGTGAACGATCCCGCATTGCTGACGACGATGCGCGGGATCACCGTCAGCGCGGTCGACGAAGAGGCACGCTCGCCGCCCGCAGCCAGCACGCTGACCGGTCCGCTCTGCGCTGAGGCGGGTACATCGACAGTCACGGACGTGCTGCCGACCCGCGTTGAGACGGCTGCCTGGGCACCACCGCTGAACTCGACGGTCGTCGCCCGGTCGAGGCCAGTGCCCGTCACGGTGAGCGGGCTGCCGGTCAGAAGCGATGTCGCCGACAGCGTGCCGACTGTCAGCGGGGCAAGGACTGCGATCTGCTGAGCTGTCTGACGCGCGGTGCCGCTGCTGTCGACCAGCGTCAGGAAGTCGGTCGTGGCGCCGGCCGGAACGTTAAGCACCAGCACGCTGGCCGACTGCGAGGCAATTGCAAGCGCCGTCGTGCCGAGCCGGGCGGCGCTGACGCGGTCCATCGCGCTTCCGTTGACCGT
>CAZTUT010000010.1:0-24918 GCA_964616395.1 uncultured Burkholderiaceae bacterium | reverse complement strand
CCGTCGTGCCGAGCCGGGCGGCGCTGACGCGGTCCATCGCGCTTCCGTTGACCGTAATCTGAGCCGGCGGCACCAAGGCTGTCGGCGATACCGACGTCACCGCGGGAATGGCCGGCGGCGGCGCATCGTTGCCGCCTCCGCCGCCGCCGCCGCACGCAGCAAGCACTCCAAGCAAAAGCAACGCGGCCAACCGCGAAAAAATGCACCAGGGACGGTGAGGGGTTGCTTGGCGGATCGGGAACAAAGGCATCCAGGACTCCAGACACGTGATGCCGCGCGGGCCAGACTCGGGCATCTCGCAGGGTGGGGGCAGTAACAGCCAACCCCGTCAGCGTATCGCGGGGACGCCAGCGTCGGCTACCGGGCAAAGCCCGGGTAAGCGGCGCCGCGCACCCCCTGTTCAAGCGACACCAACGGTCGGGCAGCGCCGGCGCCGCAGGTTAGCCCGGGTCGAAGCGATCGCCCACACGGCGTCGACGCCCCCTGTCCAAGCAGGGCTAACGCCGTTAACCTCGGGCCCCGCAGAGACCGGGCGCCCGATGGCGCCGTGTGGAGACCCTTCGATGCGTACGGACGGAAGAGAGAGCGATCACGTGGAAGACCGCCGCGGCCAGCGGGCCGGCGGTGGCGGCATGCGCATGGGCGCGGGCAAGCTCGGCCTCGGTGGCGTGGTGATCGCGTTGATTGCGTCGGTGTTCTTTGGCGTCGATCCGCGCCTGGTGATGGGCGTGATGGAAGGTATGCCGTCCGGCGCGCCGCAGGCGCAGGTACCCGCTGGCCCGGCGCCGAAACCGAGCGATCAGGCGGGCCGATTCATGTCGGTGGTGCTTGCCGATACCGAGGACACTTGGAAGGAACTGTTCCGCCAGGGTGGCGCCCGGTACGCGGAGCCCACGCTGGTGCTTTTCAGTGACGCATGGCCGACCGCCTGCGGCCGCGGCGACGCGGCCGCCGGGCCGTTCTACTGCCCCGCCGACCGAAAGATCTACATCGATCTGACGTTTTTCCGGCAGCTATCCGAGCGCTTCAAGGCGCCGGGCGACTTCGCGGCCGCCTACGTGCTGGCGCACGAGGTGGGACACCACGTCCAGAACCAACTCGGCGTGATGAACAAGGTCCAGCAGCTGCGCGCCCACCAGACGGCGGCGCAGGCCAACGAGACATCGGTGCGGGTGGAACTGCAGGCCGATTGCTTCGCTGGCATCTGGGCGCATCACGCCCAGCGCTCGCGCCAGATCCTGCAGCAGGGTGATCTGGAAGAGGCCCTCCGTGCCGCAGCGGCCGTGGGCGACGACACGCTGCAACGGGCAACGCGTGGTCGCGTCGTGCCCGAGTCATTCACGCACGGAACAGCGGAACAAAGACAACGCTGGTTCCGCATCGGCTACGAGAGCGGCAAGATGGCCGCCTGCGACACCTTCAAGGCGCAGCGGCTCTAGCGAGCCCGTGCGCTCACGGCATCTGGATCTTGCCGCCGCCGCCCAGACCCGGCGGCAGGCCGCCCGCGCCGAAGCCACCGCCACCCTGACCGGGCAGCACCAGCGACGAGGCCTGCTGACGGCGCATCTCCTGCAGGTCGCGCATCGTGCGCTCGAAGGCGGCGTGGGCGGTCGCGCCGTAGGCTGCGACCGCCTCGGCCAGCGAGTTGGCGGCGATCTCGAAATTGATCGGCAGCGGACCCATGTTGGTCATCATCTGCGCCTCGCCGGTGTAGACGACGGCGCGCGCCGGATCGACACTGCCATCGGCGTGGATCGGCGTCATCACGCGCAGCGTGCCGATCTTGCGATCGGTGACGATGTCCTCGCGCCACAGGTCGTTGATGTCCATGCTGGCGTCGGCTTCGGCCATGATGCATTCCTTGCGGGTTTCTGACGGGGCGCGAGCATAGCGCGCCGCTCGGCCCACGTGCCGCGACGGCACGGCTGCAGGTACTCAGGTGGCGGCAGATTCGACGGCAAGCGACGACGAAGGCGGCTGCGCGCGCAGCCACTCGGCAAGCAGCGCGTCCATGCCGGTGGCGTGGGCATCGAACCACCGCGGGAACTCGGCTGCGAGCCGCTGCGCGACCTCGGTGTCGCCATCGATCAGCATCGCGTGCACACGATCGACCACCGCGAGCACTTCGTCGTGCTCGCGCTTGTGACAGCCAAGCGGTGGAAAGCCGCTGGCCTGCATCAGCGCTTCTTCACTCTGGAAATGGTGACGAAGATGCTCGATGAGCGCGGCAAGCACCGGCGGTGAATCGGCCGTGGCAGAAAAATCCGCGACGCAGCGATCGCACTCAGCGTGCAGCGCATCGATGGCCGGCCACCCGACAGCGTGGCTGACCGGACCCGCGACGTGACCGACTGTCATGCGCCGCGCAGCCAGCGCGCCAGCGGCGCGTCCATCGCCTGCGCGTGCACGACGAACCAGCCCATCAGTTCGGACGCGTAGCGACGCACACCGTCCACGTCGCCGGCATCGAATTGGCGACGCATGTCGGCCAGCCGTTCAACAAAGCGGTCGTGCTCGGTCTTATGCGCGCCATAGTGGTCGTAGTTCTCCTCGCGCATCAGCCGCTCTTCGAGCGCGGTGTGCCGCAGCATGTGCTCATGCAGCGCGAGAAGATGCTGCCCGTAGTCGGCCTCGGCTGGATCGTTGAGCGCGGCAACGATTTCCTCGAACTCGCGGTGCATGTCATCGATCGGCTTGAAGCCGACAAACAGGTCCGCGTGCTGCGCGATGGTGGTGGTCATGGGCGTTCTCCGAGAGGGCTGGCACGGCAAGGTAAGCCGCGCGCGCAATGCGCGGCTTGACTCAGCGCAATGCGGCCGACGGCAACCGCTCAGCGATAGACCATCACCGGGATCGTCGAGTGCGTCAGCACCTTCTGCGTCTCGCTGCCCAGCAGCATCGCATTGAGACCGCGCCGCCCGTGCGAGGCCATGAAGATGGTGTCGCAGCCATGCTTGCCGGCCGCATCGATGATCGCCTCGTAGGGCGAGAACGACTTCACCACCGACGTCTGCACCGGCACCTTGGCCGCTGCCGCGGCGCGCTCGAGGCCGGCGAGGCGCTCCAGCGCTGCCTTTTCCATGCGTGCTTCGTAGTCCTCGAAGGACTCGGGCCGGTACTCCGACAGCGACGAATACGAGTACGGCTCGACCACCGTGATACCCACGATGCTCGCCTGGATCGCCGCAGCCAGCTCAACTGCGCCGTTGATCGCCTTGGTCGACAGTTCCGAACCATCGGTTGGCAACAGGATTTTCTTGATCATGACTGCACTCCACCCCGGTCCGTTAATCAACGGGCTGCGCCGTTTCCCGGCTGCCCCCTGTCACATCGCCGGCATGCCGGCCACCTGACAGCCCCATCGTAAGAACTTGCCGCAGCACCCCGTTGATGCGTGTCAACCGAGGGACCGCGCGCTCGGCCCCTGGATCATAGGCCCGCATCGGCGCCGCCCCGACTGGCAGGTGACACGTTGTCGGGCGCAGCGCGTCCAAGCTGGCGTAACGCGAGTGCTGCCGCCACGAAGCCCATCGGCGCCGTCACCGTGACGGTCGATCCATAACCGCTGCAGGCCAGTCCGCCGCTGACTGAACTTACCCCCGCCGGATCGGCGCTTCCCGGCGGCATTCGGACGGGCTCGTCGGAGAACACTGCCGTGATGCCGAACCGGCGCACCTTGCCGGCCGATGATTCACGCGGGAAGCCGTAAGCGCGGCGCAGCCGGTACCGGACCTTGGCCAGCAGCGGGTCACCGCTGGCGCGCGCCAGATCGTCGCTGCGCAGCCGTGTCGGGTCGAGCCGCCCACCCGCTGCACCGCAGGTGATGACATCGATCCGCTGTCCGCGGCACCAGGCCAGCAGCGCGGCCTTGGCGATCACCTGATCGATGCAGTCGAGCACCAGGTCGGCGCTCGGCAGCAGCGTCCCGGCGTTGCCGGCATCGACGAACTCCTCGATGCAGTCGACCTGGCAGTGCGGGTTGATCGCGAGGATGCGCTCAGCCATCGCCTGCACCTTGGCGCGCCCGTAGGCATCGCCGAGCGCATGAATCTGACGGTTGGTATTGCTCTCGGCAATGTGATCGAGATCGACCAGCGTGAGCCGGCCGACCGCGCTGCGCGCCAGCGCCTCGGCGGCCCACGAGCCCACGCCACCGATGCCGACAACAACCACATGCGCTGCGCGGAAGCGCAGCAGCGCATCGGCACCATGAAGGCGCGCGACCCCGGCGAACCGGCGTTCCGCCGGTCCGCTGTCAAAGTCATCGACGCTGCAGCCGGTCGCCTGGATCTGCCCGGGCGCACGCGCGCCGGAGTTGCTGGAAGCGGGTGATGGGGGCGCGCTATCGTTCATCGGACACGAGCATAAGCCTCCCAACAGCGAACCATGAGCGCCCTCCTTCTAAATCGTGTGTCCGCGGCGATGCCGTCGCTGGCCAGCGTCGGACCCGAGTTGCGCGAGGCCCTTGCGACCAGCGTCCAGTCGATCCGCTTGCCGGCCGGTACTGCGGTCTTCCGCGAGCGCGACAGTTGTCCCGGCTTTCCGCTGGTGCTGGCCGGCCGCGTTCGCGTGATGCGCAACCTCGACAATGGCCGCGAGGTCAGTCTGTATGAGGTCGAGCCCGGCGAAAGCTGTGTGCTGTCGACCGGCTGTTTGCTGGGCGGCCAGCCATACACCGCGCACGGCCAGTGCCTGACCGATGTGGAACTTGCGTTGCTGCCCAAGCCGGTATTCGAACGATTGCTGGCCGAGCACGCCCCTTTCCGCGCCGAGGTGCTGGCGATGTTCAGCGAGCGGCTGGTGCGGTTGATGGAACTGGTCGAGGCCTTCGGGTTCCAGCGCCTTGACCAGCGGCTCGCGGCCGCCCTGCTGGGCAAAGGTCAGCGCGTCGAGGGGTCGCATGAAACGCTGGCACAGCAGCTCGCCGTGTCGCGCGAGTCGGTCAGCCGGCAGCTCAAGCAGTTCGAGGAGCGCGGCTGGGTGCGGCTGGGGCGCAGCGTCGTGACAATCGTGGATCCGCGCGCGCTGCGGCAATTGGCGGCGGGCACGGGCGAAGCAGCCGCCGCGGCGGATCCCTTGCCGAGTCCGCGCATCAGCGCACCCACCTGAGCCGCATTGCGCAACGGCAATGCGCCCGGTTTGCGCTGACGCCAATCGTCTCGACAGCGCTGCCGTAAACTTGGCTTCAGTCGTTCATTGCACAAGGAGGCAGCGCATGAAGATCCTCGTACCCGTTGACGGCAGCAAGGTCAGCCAGGCCGCCGTTGCATTCATTGCCTCGCGTACCAGCCTGATCGGCGCCGACCCGCAAGTGAAGCTGCTGAACGTCCAGTTGCCGATCCCCGCCCGCGCCGCGCGCGTGGTTGGCAAGGACGTGGTCAAGTCCTACTACGCCGATGAAGCGGCCAAAGCACTGAAGTCGCCAACCGGGCTACTGCGCAAGGCCGGACTGATCGCGTCGGCCGAGCATCGCGTTGGGCACCCTGCGGAAGAGATCGCCGCCGCCGCTGAGCGGATCGATGCCGACCTGATCGTCATGGGGTCGCACGGCCGCGGCACCCTGACCGGTCTGGTCCTGGGCTCGGTCACCAATTCCGTGCTGACACGTACCCGTCACGCCATGCTGGTGCTGCGCGACAGCCACGCCGCGCGAGGCGACTCGCTGAAGGTTGGCATTGCAGTCGACGGATCGAAGTTCGCGCGGGAGGCGGTGCGTTACGTGATTCGCCACAGCAACCTGTTCGGCGCGCAGCCGCAGATCACGCTGCTGAATGTCGTGCCCGATTTCGCCGGCGCGGTGATGCCCGACATGGCCGGGATTGCGCTGCCGGCCTTCTCGGCCGAGGAGGTCGATGCGATGCAGTCCAAGGCCTTCGAGGCCGCTGTCGGGCCGGCACGCAAGCTGCTGGCGAGGACAGGCATTTCGACCGATGCGGTGCGGCTGGCTGGCAACCCCGGCGACGAACTGGCGGCGTATGCCCGCAAGAAGAAGCTCGACCTGCTGGTCATGGGCTCGCATGGTTACGGTGCATTCAAACAGGCCGTCATGGGCTCGGTCGCAACGCGCGTGACAGCGCAGTGCGTCACGCCGGTGCTGCTCGTCCGCGACGCCTGACGCGGCGCCTGCCCCCCGTGATTCCCCGCAGCGGCGAGCCGTGGCGGGCGTGCTAACTTCGGTGACTCGGTTCTGACCGGCGCCGTGCGGCGCAGATACCCTCCAAGGAGACTCACCGATGTCCAGCATGCTCAAGCGCGTGGCTGCGGCGATCCTGCTGGCGGCCTCGCCACTGGTGGCCAGCGCCCAAGCCTATCCGAACAAGCCGATACGCCTGATCGTGCCGTTCGCCCCCGGCGGCACCACCGACATCATTGCACGCGTGATCGCCGACCCGCTGTCCAAGGAACTGGGCCAGACGGTCATCGTCGAAAATCGCGGCGGCGGCGGCGGCGCACCGGGCGCAGCCGAGGTCGCGCGCGCAGCGCCCGATGGCTACACGATCGGCATGGCTACCGTGTCCACCAAGGCCGTCAACCCGGCCTGCAATGCCAAGCTGCCCTACAAGTCGCCCGACGACTTTGCCACGATCACCAACCTGGTGGGCGTTCCCAACGTGGTTGCGGTGCATCCGGGCAAGGTCGCCGCCAAGGACATGGCCGAATTCGTTTCCTTCCTCAAGTCCAACCCCGGCCGCCTGTCGTATGCCTCGTCGGGCACTTGCGGCATCGGCCACATGATGGGCGAGCTGTTCAAGGCGAGCAGCAGCACCTTCATGGTCCACATTCCCTACCGCGGCGCGGGTCCCGCGCTCAATGATGTTCTGGCCGGGCAGGTTGAAGTGCTGTTCGACAATATCCCCTCGTCGCTGCCGCATTTCCAGTCAGGCAAGCTTCGCCCGCTGGCGGTCGCGGCGCCAAATCGCCTGCCTCAGCTACCCAACGTGCCCACCTTCGCCGAGCTGAAGATGCCCGCGGTCAATGACCAGGTCTGGTATGGGCTGGTCGCACCCGCGAAGACGCCCGATGACATCATCAAGCGCCTGCACGCTGCCGCGCTCAAGGTACTTGCCCAACCCGACGTTCGCAGCAAGCTGGTCCAGCAAACTGCGGTGCCGATCGGAAACTCTCCGGAAGAGTTCCGTAAGCAGATCATCGTCGAGCGCGACAAGATGATCGACCTGGTCAAGCGCCAGGGCATCAAGCTCGAGCAGTAGACGTTCGACCGACCGGATCGATCGCGGGGCGCCTCCGGGCGCCCCGTGTCTTTTCGGCGAAACGCCGGCGGCGCCAGTCTGCGAAAATGCGCGCCTGCCATGAGTTCGTCGCTGCCGCCGTCGAGCGGTCCTTCCTCGCTGCCGCGCGACCGCGCGACCGGTGCCCTGTCCTCGCCGCTGCTGGCCTGGTTCTTCGTCTCGGCCTGGGGCTGCGGCTACATCGCCTCCAAGACCGGGCTGCAGTTCACCGCGCCGTTCACCTTCCTGACGCTGCGCTTCGCCTTCGGCCTGCTGCTGCTGGTGCCCCTGGCGTGGTGGTGGCAGCGCCAGCAGCCGCTGCGCTGGCCAGCCTCGCGCGACGAATGGGTGCACGTGATCGTGGCCGGCCTGCTGATGCATGCCGCCAACCTGGGCGCCAGCCACTACGCGCAGTACCTCGGCATGTCGGCCGGGGTGACCGCACTGATCCTCGCCACCCAGCCGCTGGTCACGGCCTTCATCGCCGCCGCGCTGATGGGCGAACGGCTGCGGCGCTTTCAGTGGCTTGGCGTGGTGGTCGGACTGATCGGCGTCGCGCTGGTGGTCTGGCACAAGATCGATGTACGCGCGATCACCCTGCCGGCGCTGCTTGCGGTTTTGTCGGCGCTGACTGCAATCACCATCGGCACGCTGTACCAGCGCCACTACTGCCCGCAGGTTGACCTGCGCAGCGCATCCGTTGTGCAGTTCAGTGCCACGCTGGTGGCCGTCGCTCCGCTGGCGGTGGCCGTCGAAGGCTTCGAGGTCCGCTGGGACTGGGCGCTGCTGGGCGCGATCGCCTTTCTCGTGATTTTCTCTTCCATCCTTGGCGTGAACGCACTGCACACGCTGATGCGACGGGGCGAGGCGACGCGCGTCACGAGCCTTCTGTACCTGACCCCGATTTTCGCCGTTGCCCTCGAATGGATGCTGTTCAGCGTCGTGCCGACTGCACTGACCGGGTTGGGTATTGCCGTCACATGCGCGGGGGTCGCGCTGGTTGCGTGGCAACCACGGCGCCGGGAGGAAGCGCAGCGATGACGCTCGTGCGCATCGTCGTGCTCACGATTCTCACGCACACGGCGTTCGGCGCCGCACGCCTGACGGGATCGCTGTACGCGCTGTCGAACAACGCCTCCGCATTCACGGTGGGCGTGATGATGGCGCTGTTCGCGCTGGTGCCGATGCTGCTGGCGGTGCGCGCCGGTCGCTGGCTCGACGCGGTCGGCCCACGTCGGCCACTGCTGCTGGGCGCCAGCTTGATGACCCTCGGCATCGTGCTGCCGGTCGCGTTTCCCTACCACGTGGCCGATGTGGCGCCTTTGCTGGTCGGCGCGGCGCTGATCGGGACCGGCTTCCTCTATCTGCAACTGACCGTGCAACAGCTGGTCGGGGAGCAGACCGCGCCCGAGCGGCGCGCCGCCGCGTTTTCCTACGTGGCGCTGGGCTTCTCGACCTCCGGTCTGATCGCGCCCGTGACGAGCGGCTTTCTCATCGACACCTACGGCCATCGCGTCACCTTTGCGGTGTTCTTCGGCGTCATGCTGGTGGCATTGACAACGCTGGTCGTGCAGCGCGGGCGGCTCGCGCATCGCGATGTGCGGCCGGCTGCCGACAACGAGCGCGACTTCTTCGATCTGTTCCGCCATAAGTCGGTGCGCGATGTGCTGATCGCCAGCGGCATGATCTCGATGGCCTGGGATCTCCAGACCTTCATGATCCCGGTGTACGGCACCCGTATCGGGCTGACCGCCTCGCAGATCGGGCTGGTGCTGGGCAGCTTCGCGGCGGCCACGTTCGTGATCAGACTCGCGATGCCGGCGATCGCGCGCTCGGTAAGCGAATGGCAGGTGCTCACCTTCACGCTGTTCACCAGCGCACTCGCTTTCCTGGCGATCCCGTTCCTCGATGCCATGCTGCCGTTGATGATCTGCACGTTCGTGCTCGGGCTCGGTCTCGGCAGCGCGCAGCCGAACGTGATGTCGCTGCTGCACTCCCGCACGCCGGCGGGCCGCGTCGGCGAAGCGCTGGGGCTGCGCACCACGATCATGAACAGCAGCCACGTGGTGCTGCCGCTGGTGTTCGGCGCCTTCGGCTCCGTGCTGGGCGCCGGCGTGGTGTTCTGGCTGATGGGCTTGACACTGGGCGTGGGCGGCGTGCGTGCGTATCGCCATCAGAGCGATGAACGAGGCCCGCCATGACGCGCGGCAAGGCGCCACTGCCGGCTCGCCAACCGCTGAGCGACGCCGAGCTGCAGGCCTCGCTGATGGACGCGCTGGCCGGCTGGAATGGCCGCAGTCCGCTCTGGGTCTTCGCCTACGGCTCGCTGATCTGGAAGCCGGAGTTCGCGTTCGATCGCCGTGTGCCGGCACGCGTCTTTGGCTACCACCGCCGCCTGTGCCTGCGTTCGATCAAGTACCGCGGCACCGAGGCCCGGCCCGGTGTGGTGGCCGGTCTCGACCGCGGCGGCAGTTGCAACGGGATCGCGTACCGCCTGACGCCAGCGATGGCGCGCCGCCACCTGCCCGCGCTGTGGGCGCGTGAAATGTTCATGGGCTCCTACGCAGCGCGCTGGCTGCGCGCGGCGCCACACGATGGCGGTGCACCGTTTGGCGCGCTTGCCTTCGTGGTGGTGCGCGACGGCTGCAACTACTGCGGCGGTCTGGATGAGGCAACGCTGGTGTCGATCCTGCGCAACGCCCGCGGCATCTACGGCACCAGCCTCGACTACCTGCAGCGGACCGTGCAGGCGCTGCATGCCGACGGGCTGCGCGATCCGCATCTGGAACGGCTGGCGCGCCTGGCGGCCGCCGGTACCTCGCGTCGCGCGGCAAGCCGTCCGCGCAGCCTATGATTCGCGTCCTGCCTGCCGACCCGCCGACCCACACGCCTGCTGCCATGCGATCGATTGCCGACATCCGAACCGACTACAAGCACGGCGCGCTCGACGAAGAGCATGCCGCTGCCGATCCGATCGACCAGTTCAGTCGCTGGTGGGACGAGGCGCTGCGCGCCGAGGTGCTTGAGCCGAACGCGATGACGCTGGCCAGTGCGGATGCCGATGGAAAGCCGGCGGCGCGTACCGTGCTGCTGAAGGGCTTCGACGCCCTGGGCTTCGTTTTCTACACCAATTACGACAGCCGCAAGGGGCGCGAACTGGCGGCCAATCCGCGTGCCAGCCTGCTGTTCTTCTGGCCGGAACTGGAGCGCCAGGTGCGAATCGACGGCTCTGTCGAGCGCGTCAGCGCCGAGGAGTCCGACGCGTATTTCGCCAGCCGGCCGCTTGCCAGCCGGATCGGTGCCTGGGCTTCGCCGCAAAGCCAGCCAATCAGCGGCAAGGCCTGGCTGATGGCACGCGCGGCCGAGATGGGCCTGCGCCACGGCCTGAACCCGGCGCGGCCGCCACACTGGGGTGGCTTGCGGGTCACCGCATCCGAGATCGAGTTCTGGCAGGGCCGGCCGTCCCGCCTGCACGATCGCCTGCTATATCGCCGCGAAGGCCCGCAGTGGCTGCGCAGTCGGCTCGCGCCCTGAATCAATTCCGGCCGGGCGTCAAGGGAAGAAGCAGGGTTTGACCGGGCTGATCGGCCGAATGTCCGCCGGGGCGGACCGTTATCATTGTTGGGTTTCCATCTTTTCGAATTCGAGGCCACCGATGAGCGAGGCACCGACCACGGTCATCATCGTCGAAGACGAACCGGAGTTTCGGCGCCGCTTCGCGCAGATTGTCGAAAGCGAGCCGTCGATGCGGCTGGCAGGCGTGGCCTCGACCCGACGCGAGGCGCAGACGCTGCTCGAAAAAGAGCCCTTCGACGTGTTGCTGATCGACCTCGGCCTGCCCGACGGCAATGGCATTGACCTGATCAAGCAGGTCAGCCAGACCCGACCGGAGGCCGACATCATGGTGGTGACGGTTTTCGGTGACGAGCAGCATGTGGTGTCTTCGATCGAGGCCGGCGCCACCGGCTACATCCTCAAGGACTCCACGCCTGCTGACGTGATTTCTTGCATCCGTCTGCTGCGCGCGGGGGGCTCGCCGGTCAGCCCGGTCGTCGCGCGAAGCGTGCTGCGCGCAATCCGCAACCGGATGGCTGCCGAACCGGCAGCGCGGGCGCCTCAGCCCGAGAGCAATCCGCTGTCCACCCGCGAGACCGAGATCCTGCAACTGCTTGCCAAGGGCATGAGCTTCAACGAGATTGGTGAAATCCTTGGCATCTCGCCGCATACCGTGACGGCCCACATCAAGAAGATCTACCGGAAACTTGCCGTGCACTCGCGCGGCGAGGCGGTGTACGAAGCCACGCAAATGGGTCTGCTGCGCAGCTAGCGCAGGTGCGGCCCTGGTGCTGCGCGGAATTGCCATGACCGCCCCCCGCAGCCGTGCTGAGCGTTCACTCATCGACGCATTGCGTCGTCTCGGCCTGCAACTGACGCTCCTGATCGCGCTGCTGTCGGCCATGCCGCTTGCGGCGGCGGTCGAGATCACCGAGATCGAATGGACGCGGACTGCGGTCGGTCAACTTCCCGCCGCCGATGCGCGCTGGACCCGCCTGCCGATGCCGCTGCGCTGGACTGCCGACGAACTGTCGGAACTCAGTGGTGTGGCGCTGCGCGCACGCTTCCGGCTCGATCGTGCGCCCACGGAAACCTGGGCCTTGCTGCTGACCCAGGCCTCGATGGGTGGCGTTGTCCACATCAACGGCAAGCCGATCGGCACGATCCGCATGTCCGATGGCAGCACCACGGTGAGCTGGCGGCGTCCGCACATGCTGACGGTCGAGCCCGGTCTGCTTCTGGCCGGCGATAACGAACTGCTGGTGCACAGCACGTATCGCGGCGGCATTCACTATTTTGGTGATGTCGAACTGATGCCGCTGGCGGGTGCCGCGGCGGCACAGCGTGGCCACTACTTCGCCAGCGCGACCTTGCCCTGGGTGGGCGCCACCTTCGCGGCCGCGATCGCACTGCTGCTCGGCGTACTGTGGCTGCGCCATCCCGACCAGCCTGTCATGCTGCTGACGCTGGCAGCCCTCGCCTGGGTCGGTCGCAGCGCCTACTTTCTGATCGAAGTGATGTCGTCAGGCGAGCGGTTCTGGCTGCTGGCTGCCTACTACACCTGCTCCGGCGCCTTTGCGTTCTTCATCACGCTGACACTGCTGCGGCTGTCCCGCAAGATCGCGCCGCGCGTCGAGGCCATCGCGCTGGCGCTGGCGTTGCTGGGGCCACTGACGCTGGTTCTGACCGCACAGCGCGCCGCGGGCTACCTGCAGTCGCTGTGGCTGCCCGCGCTGATTGCGCTGACGGCGCTGGCCGTCGGCTGGGCCATCGCGCAGCGCGTGCGGTCGCGTCCATCACCACAGCCGGTGGCGCTTGTCACGGCGACGCTCACCCTGCTGGCGGCAGTGCATGACTGGCTGCTGTCGTCGAACATCGCATTCGGCGGCGGCACGCTCTGGCTGCACTGGGCCGGGCCGCTGGCCTTGCTCGGGCTTGCCACACCGATGATCGACCGCTTCGCACGCAGCCTTGGCGAGGCCGAGTCGGCGCGCGCGCTGCTCGAGACGCGCGTGCGCGAACGCGAGCAGCTGCTCAAGCGCAACTACGAGCGGCTCTGGCAGAGCCAAAAGCTACAGGCGCAGGCGCAGGAACGGCAACGGATCATGCAGGACATGCACGATGGCCTCGGTTCGCAGCTGCTGTCGTCGCTGATGCTGGTCGAACGCAGCGGCGTCGAAAAGGAACAGATGGCGCAGATCCTGCGCGAGTCGATTGATGACATGCGGCTGGCGATCGACGCGCTGACCACCGAAGACGTCGGACTGCTGTCGGCGCTGGGCAACCTGCGGTTCCGGATGGAGCCGCGGCTGCGCGCCGCCGGCATTCAGCTCGTCTGGGATGCGCACGGCCTGCCGGAGGAGATCGACGTCGATCGCGACGCCGTGCTGCCGATCCTGCGTATCGTCCAGGAGGCCCTGACCAACACCCTGAAGCACAGCCAGGCGCGCAAGCTGAGTGTCTCGATCTCGGTCGAGGAGCACGAGCGGGTCGACTGGCTGGTGCTGCGAATCGTCGACAACGGGCGCGGCGAACTGCGCGAACGCAGCGGGGGTCGCGGGCTGCTCAACATGCGCAGCCGCGCTGGCCGCATCGGCGCGCAGCTTTCGATCGCTGCGCACCCGGGCACCGGCACGGCGATCACGCTGCGCTATCAGCTGAAGGCAGCCAACACCGCCGGCGATACCCAGCCGCTGAACCTGAACACCGAAGCGGTGATCGAGCGGGTGCGCCGCGTCTGATCCGCGCTGCTGGCGATGTCGACCGACAAGCCCACCGCCAGCCTGTTCGAGGACGATGCCGGATCGCCACCGGCACGCGCAAGCCGCATCGCGCCGGCAACCGCCAGCGACGAGTTGCGCAGCCTCAGCCGGCAGCTCGACGCGCGCGTTCACCTGGGAACCTCATCCTGGAGCTTTCCCGGTTGGCGCGGCCTGGTCTATGGCGACAGCCAGGGCGAGTCGCAACTCGCGCGACAGGGACTGGCTGCCTATGCCGCGCACCCGCTGCTGCGCGCGGTCGGCATCGATCGCAGCTTCTACCAGCCGCTGCCAGAGGCCGAGTTCGCCCGCTACGCGGCACAGGTCCCCGAGCACTTCCGCTTCCTGGTGAAGGCGCCCGCGATCATCAGCGACGCAGTGCTGCGTGGCGAAGGCGGCCTTGCGGCAGGCGTGAACCCGTCGTTCCTCGATGCGTCACGCGCGACCGAGCAGTTCGTCGAGCCGGCGTTGCGTGGGCTCGGCGAGCGCGCCGGACCGCTGGTATTCCAGCTCTCGCCATTGCCACGATCGATGACAGCCGGCGAGTCCGGTCATGCGTTGATCGAGCGGATCGGCAGCTTCCTCGACGCGCTGCCACGCACCGTAGCTGGACGCATACCGCTTTACTCGGTCGAGTTGCGCAATGCCGAGATGCTGACGCCGCGCTTCGTGCGCATGCTGCGACAGGTGGGCGCCCGGCTTTGCCTCGGCATCCACGCGCGGATGCCGCCGGCCGCACGACAGGCCGCGGCGCTGCGCGCGATGGATTGCGACACCCCGGGCGAAGACTGGCGACTGGCCGGCCCGCTGGTGGCGCGCTGGAGCCTGCACAGCGGCTTTCGCTACGAGGATGCCAAGGCCCGCTATGCGCCGTTCGACCGGCTGATCGATCCCGATCTGGCGACGCGCGGCGCACTCGCGCATCTGCTGCATGTTGCCATTCGCAGCAGCCAGCCGGCCTACGTGATCGTCAACAACAAGGCCGAAGGCAGCGCCCCGCTGAGTTGCGTGGAGCTGGCACGCGCGGTGGTCGCGGGCACACCACCGGCCTGAAGATCGGGCGGCGCCCGTCCGACCCGCGGGAACGCGCGTTCCTGCTCAGGCGGCCGCCTGCTTGCCGATGCCCAGGTAGGTATCGATCACGCGCCGGTCCTGCGCCAGCTCGGACGCCGGACCTTCAAGAGCGACCTCGCCGGTCTCCAGCACATACGCGTAGTCGGCCACCTGCAGGGCCGCGCGCGCGTTCTGCTCGACCAGCAGGATCGAGCCGCCGCGCCGGCGCAACTCGTCGATGATGTGGAATATCTCCTTGACGATGCGCGGCGCCAGCCCGAGCGAGGGCTCGTCGAGCATCAGCAGCCGCGGCCGCGCCATCAGCGCGCGGCCGATCGCCAGCATCTGACGCTCGCCGCCCGACAGCGTACCGGCCAGCTGCGCGCGACGCTCCTTCAGGCGCGGAAACAGGCTGTAGACCTCCTCCATCGTCTGCCCATGGTCGCGTTCGCCGCTGCGGTAGCGCTGGAAGGCACCCAGCAGAAGATTGTCCTCGACCGTCATCTCGCCGAACAGCTCGCGCTTCTCGGGCACCAGCGTCATGCCGCGCGCCACCATCTGCTCGATCTCCGCGCCGACGCAGTTGGCACCGCCGAAGCGCACCTCGCCACGCGCGCTGCCGCCCGCCGGCAGCGCACCCATGATGGCCGCCAGCATCGTCGTCTTGCCAGCGCCGTTGGGGCCGATCACGGTGACGATCCGGCCCTTGGGCACACGCAGATTGGCGTTGTGCAGCGCCTCGACCTTGCCGTAGGACGCGCACAGGTCGCGCACATCGAGCACCAGCTCGGGCGTATTCACGTCTGCGGCGCTCATTCGATGCCTCCGAGATAGGCTTCCAGCACGCGTGGATCGGCCTGCACCTGCTGCGGCAGGCCCTCGGCGATCTTCTGGCCGAACTCCATCACGTAGACGCGATCGACCAGTCCCATGACGAAGTCCATGTCGTGCTCGACCAGCAGGATCGACACGCCCTCGCTGCGCAGCTTGCGCAGCAGGTCTGCGAGCGCGCGCTTCTCGAGGTAGCGCAGGCCGGCGGCGGGTTCATCCAGCAGCACCAGGCACGGATCGGCGCACAGCGCACGCGCCACTTCCAGCACCCGCTGCTTGCCCAGCGGCAGGCTGCCGGCCGCTTCGTACATATGCTCGGACAGCCCGACTCGTTCGATCTGGCGCGCAGCTTCGGCCAGCAGGCGCGCCTCCTGGGCGCGGTCCAGCCGCCATGCGCCGGTCAGCACGCCGGTCAGCAGCCCCGGGTTCTCGCGCCGGTGCGCACCGATGGCCACGTTGTCGAGCACACTCATCTGGCCCAGCAGCTTCACGTGCTGGAACGTGCGCGACAGCCCCAGGGCGGCTACCTCGCGCGCGCTGTGTCCCGCCATCTGGCGGCCACGCAGCATCACCTCGCCTTCGGTGGGATCGAGCACGCCCGACATCAGGTTGAACATCGTGCTCTTGCCGGCGCCGTTGGGGCCGATCAGCGCCACGATCTCGCCGGCGCGCACGGTCAGGCTCATGTCGTTGACCGCCACCAGTCCGCCAAAGCGCTTGGTCACGCCGCGCGCCTCGAGCAGCACCTCGCCCGTGGCCGGCAGCGGCTGGCGCTCGAGTGGCGGCGCCTGCGCGGCGATGCGACGCGGCGCGGCGCCCAGCGACAGGCCGACGCGCTGCGTCAGCCACTCGAAACTGCGGGTGACCACCGGCCACAGGCCGTCGCGGGCGCGTTGCAGCACGATGATCATCACGATGCCGAACACCACGACTTCAAAGTTGCCGGAGTCGCCGAGCAGCTTCGGCAGCACATCCTGCAGCCACTGCTTGGAGATCGTGATCACGCCTGCGCCGAGCAGCGCACCCCAGACGTGGCCTGCGCCGCCGACCACCGCCATGAACAGGTATTCGATGCCGGTGTGCAGGGAAAATGGCGTGGGATTCAGAAAGCGCTGCATGTGCGCGTACAGCCAGCCGCTGGCACAGGCGTGCAGCGCGGCCAGCACGAAGATCGCCATCCGTGATGCGGCGGTGTTCACGCCCATCGATTCGGCCATCACCATGCCGCCCTTGAGCGCGCGAATCGCGCGGCCCTCGCGCGAATCGAGCAGGTTGCGCGTCGTCACGATTCCAGCCAGCAGGAACAGCCAGATCAGATAGAAGATCTCGCGCCCGCTTTCGAGCGCATGGCCGAAGATCGTGATCGGCGCGATCCCGCTCAGGCCGGTGAAGCCCCCGAGGAACTGCATGTTGCCGAACAGGAAGTACAGGCTGATGCCCCAGGCGATCGTTCCCAGCGGCAGGTAGTGACCCGAGAGCTTGAGCGTCATCGAGCCCAGCACCACGGCGAACAACGCAGTCAGCAGCAAGCCGGCAAGAAGCGCCAGCCAGGCGCTCGATCCGATCCAGGCCAGCCAGACCGGCAACTCGGTCGCGGTGGTCAACACAGCGGTGGTGTAGGCCCCCAGACCGACAAACGCCGCCTGCCCGAACGAGGTCAGGCCGCCAACCCCGGTCAACAGCACCAGACCCAGTGCCACCAGCGCGTACAGGCCGATGTAATTGAGCAGCGTGACCGTGAACTCCGGCAGCACCAGTGGCGCCAGCGCGAGCAGCAGGACGAAGGCCGCGAACAGCATCCGCGGCGACAGGCCGACGGACTTCATTCCTCCTCCTCGACATGATGCGTGCGCAGCGAGCGCCACAGCAGCACCGGGATGATCAGCGTGAAGACGATCACCTCCTTGTAGGCCGACGCCCAGAAGCTGGAGTAGGACTCGAGCAGGCCGACCAGCAGCGCGCCAACCGCCGCCACCGGATAGCTGGCCAGCCCACCAATGATGGCGCCGACGAAGCCCTTGAGACCAATCAGGAAGCCGGTGTCGTAGTAGATCGTGGTGATCGGCGCGATCAGGATGCCGCTGAGCGCGCCGATCAGCGCGCACAGCATGAAGCTCAGCTTGCCTGCCAGCGTGGTGGGAATGCCCATCAGCCGCGCGCCCAGGCGGTTGACCGCGGTAGCGCGCAATGCCTTGCCGTACAGCGTGCGCTCGAACAGCAGGTAGAGAATCAGGATCAGCGCCGCTGAGCAGCCGATCACCCACAACGTCTGCGCGCTGATGGTCATGCCGGCGAACTCGAAACGGCCGTCGGAAAACGGCGGCGTGCGCGACCCCTCGGCACCGAACAGGAACAGGCCAAGGCCGACCATCACCACGTGTACGGCCACCGAAACAATCAGCAGCACCAGCACCGGCGCGCCGGCCAACGGCTGATAGGCGAGTCGGTACAACATTGGACCGAGAGGCACGATGACAATGAGTGCCAGCGCGATCTGCAGCGCCATTGGCAAGCCCTTCGGGTCAAGCATCGACAGGACGGCCCATAAGCCAAGCGGCAATGCCAGGTTCCAGCCGACGATGGCCGGCAGCCGCATCATCTGCCGGCTGCGGATCGCGGCCACGCCGTCGACCAGCGCCACCAGCAGCCCGCAGCCGATCAGCAGCCACAACGTGCCGGGCAGCATGCCAGCCTGCAGCGCGACCAGCGTCAGCGCGCCGTAGGCAACGAATTCGCCCTGCGGGATGAAAATCACGCGCGTCACGGCAAAGGCCAGCACGAGTGCCAGCGCGAGCAGCGCGTAAATGAAGCCGTTCGTGATGCCGTCCTGCCCCAGCAGCAGGGCGATTTGCAGATCCATGCGGAGTCGTCTCGGCGGATGGGTAGCGGAAAGACAGCCTGATGGCGCAGCTGCCGGAACGGTTTGAGGGCGCGCCACGCGGCGCGCCCTCCCTGAACAGCAGCCTCTACTTGACGAGTTGCCAGCCGCCGTTCGTGATGCGCACCATCACCGCAGCGCGCTGATCCAGACCCAGATGGTCGGTCGGGCTCATGTTGAAGATGCCGTGCGCACCCGCGGCGTTCTTCACCCCTTCAAGCGCCTCGCGAAGCGCCGCGCGGAACTCCTTGGTGCCCGGCTGAGCCTTCTTCAGCGCGACCGGAATCGCCGCCTGCAGCAGGATGCCGGCGTCCCATGCATGCGCGCCGAAGGTCGACGTGCTGCCCTTGCCGTGCACGGCCTCGTACGCCTGCACATAGGCCAGCGCAGACTTCTTGACCGGATGGTCGGCGGGAAGCTGATCGGCCACGAGCACCGGACCGGCAGGCAACAGCGTGCCTTCGCAATCCTTGCCGCAGACGCGCAGGAAGTCGTTGTTGGCCACGCCGTGCGTCTGATAGATGGTGCCGCCGAAGCCGCGCTCCTTGAGCGTCTTCTGGGGCAGTGCGGCCGGCGTGCCGGAACCGGCGATCAGCACGGCATCAGGACGCGACGCGATGATCTTGAGCACCTGGCCGGTGACCGAGGTATCGGTCCGCTGGTAGCGCTCGCTGGCCACCACCTTCAGGCCGCGCGCCGTGGCGATCTTATTGAACTCGTTCCACCAGCCTTCGCCGTACGCATCGGCAAAGCCGATGAAAGCCACGCTCTTGAGGCCCGCGCTGAGCATGTGCGAGACGATCACGACCGCCATCTGCTGGTCGTTCTGCGGCGTCTTGAAGACCCAGCGGCGCTTGGCATCCATCGGCTCGACGATGCGGCTCGACGCAGCCATCGAGATCATCGGCGTCTCGGTCTCGGCTGCGGCATCGATCATCGCCAGCGAGTTGGGCGTGGTGGTCGAGCCGACAACCACATCGACCTTGTCCTCGGTGATGAGCTTGCGCGTGTTCTTGACCGCGGTCGTGGTGTCGGAAGCGTCGTCGAGCACGATGTACTCGACTGCACGGCCGCCGATCGTCTTGGGCATCAGCGGGAACGTGTTGCGTTCGGGAATACCCAGCGAGGCCGCGGGACCGGTTGCCGAGACCGTAACGCCGACCCGGACCGGCGTCTGCTGCGCATGCGCGAGGCTCAAGCCAGCGGCCGCGATCGCGGCCGCCATCAAGCGGGTGGTGAACTTCATCGTTGTCTCCTCTGTGACGGTGAATTGCTGTGACTCGACTTCCTGACGTGAAACATGTTGGCAGCGCAACCGGGAAACCCGGTGATCGCGCCGCAGCTTGTTCGACTACACACGCTCGATCAGCAGCGCGATCCCCTGACCCACGCCGACGCACATCGTGGCCACGCCATAACGGCCGCCGGTGGCTTCGAGCTGACGCAACAGCGTCAGCGCCAGCCGGGCGCCGGAGGCCCCCAGCGGGTGGCCGATGGCGATCGCACCGCCGTTCGGGTTCACATGGGCCGCATCATCCGGCAAACCGAGCTGTCTTGTCACGGCCAGCGCCTGCGCGGCGAACGCCTCGTTCAGCTCGATGACATCGATCTGCGACAGCGTCAGTCGGTGCCGGGCGAGCAGCTTCTTCACGGCCGGCGCCGGTCCGATGCCCATGATGCGCGGCGGCACACCGGCGGTGGCCATGCCGATCACGCGGGCGCGCGGACGCAGCCCATGCCGGGCAGCGGCCGCCTCGCTGGCCAGCACCAGCGCACAGGCGCCGTCGTTGACGCCCGAGGCATTACCGGCGGTGATGCTGCCGTCAGGCCGCACCACTGGCTTGAGGCGCGCCAGCGCCTCAAGCGTGGTCTCGCGCGGATGCTCGTCGGCCTCCACGACGGTGTCGCCCTTGCGGCCCGCGATCGTGACCGGCAGCAGTTCCTCGCGGTAGAAGCCGCGGGCAGCGGCGGCTGCGTAGCGGGCCTGCGAGCGCAGCGCCAGCGCATCTTGATCGCCGCGGGCGATCGCGAAGTCGGTCGCCAGGTTTTCCGCCGTCTCCGGCATCGAGTCGATGCCGTGCTGCGCCTTCATCCTCGGGTTGACGAAGCGCCAGCCGATCGTCGTGTCGTAGACGGCGTTGGTGCGCGAGAACGCCGCGTCGGCCTTGGGCATCACGAACGGCGCCCGCGACATGCTTTCGACGCCACCGGCGATCATCAGGTCGGCATCGCCGGAAGCGATCGAGCGGGCCGCCAGACCCACAGCGTCGAGGCTGGAACCGCACAGCCGGTTGATCGTCGATCCAGGCACATCCACCGGCAGGCCTGCCAGCAGGCCCGCCATCCGGGCCACGTTGCGGTTGTCCTCGCCGGCCTGGTTGGCGCAGCCGTAGTAGATGTCATCGACCGCGGCCCAGTCGACCGCGGCATTGCGCGCGATCAGCGCCTTGAGCGGCAGCGCGGCCAGGTCGTCGGCGCGCAGTGGCGACAGCGCGCCGCCGTAGCGGCCGATCGGGGTGCGAATGCCATCGCAGATGAAGGCGTGGGTCAAGTTGCAATCTCCTCGGGCTTACGGACGGACGCACGGGCGCGTGGCGCACGGCGGGGAAGTTGGTCGGGCACCGGCGGCGGCGGTGCGGCACGGCGGCGCGGCGGCGGCGCCGGCCGCGAGCGCGCTGGCGTATCGGGCGGCACCGACGCAGGCAGCGCCAGCACACCGCCGAGGAACAGGTCGGTGACCACCGGCGCCATCTGCGCATAAGTGACCGGCCCGCGCTCCTTCAGCCAGGTGAAGGTCCAGTTGATCATGCCGAACAGCGTCATCGTCACCGGTTTGAGCAGTTCGCGCTGCGCCAGTTGCGGAGAAACCGCAGCGATCACCTCGGCGAAGCTGTCGACCACCCGGCTCTGCTTGGCCAGCACCCGGCGCCGGTGTGGCGCGTTCAGGTACTTGACGTCCTGGACCAGCACCCGATGGTAGGCGGCGGCGTGCTCGTAGGTCGCCATGAAGCGCTCGATCAGCCGGCGCAGGTGATCGCGCGGCGCGAGGCCTTCGGTGGCCACGTCATCGACGATCAGTTGCAGGCTGTCGATGTAGCGGTCGACGATGTCGAACAGCAGCTGTTCCTTGTCGCGGTAGTAGTGATACAGCAGCGCCTTGCTGATGCCGCAGCCGGCAGCCAGATCGGCAATCGACCCGGCCGCATAGCCACGGTCGGCGAACAGCCGCGCCGCCATCGCGAGGATGTTGTCGCGCTGCTGCTCGAAATCCGCTGCCCGGGTCCTGGCCAATCGATGCTCCGTGGTTGCGCTGCTGGCGAGATGAATCGGATCGACGCGTGGCGATCAGCGCTCGTCGAACGACAGCAGCACGCGGTCGCTCAGCGGGTAGGCCTGGCAGGTCAGCACGAAGCCGGCCTCGAGATCGGCGGCTTCGAGCGCGAAGTTCTTGCGCATCTTGACCTCGCCCTGCACCAGCTTGGCTCGGCAGGTACAGCACATGCCGCCCTTGCACGAAAACGGCAGGTCGAGACCGGCGGCCGCGCCCGCATCCAGCAGGCTGCCGTGCTCGGGCTTGAACTCGATCTCGCGGCGTAGCCCGTCGACGACGAACGTGACCATCGCGCCGGTGGCGTCGGCCGCAGGCTCCGGGGTCGCATCAGCACTCGTGCCCGGCGTGCCGAAGCGCTCGACGTGCACGTGCCCGCGCGCCACGCCGGCCGCCAGCAGCGCGGCTTCGACCTCGTCGATCATCGACGCCGGACCGCAGACGAAGGCGTCGTCGATCGTGCTGGCCGGAATCAGCATGTCGAGGAACGCGCGCACGCGCTCGCCGTCGATGCGACCGTTGAACAGCGGCACCTCCTGCTCCTCGCGCGAGAACACGTTGTAGAGCACGAAACGCGTCAGGAACCGGTCCTTCAGGTCTTCGAGTTCCTCCAGGAACATGCTGGTCGCCGCGCGGCGATTGCCGTAGACCAGCGTGAAGCGCGATGCCGGCTCGCGCCGCAGCAGCGTCTTGGCCAGCGACAGGATCGGCGTGATGCCGCTGCCGGCGGCAAAGGCCACGTAGTGGCGCGCGTGGCTGGCGTCCATCGGCACCGTGAAGCGGCCGTCGGGCGTCATCACGTCGATGGCATCGCCCGCCTTGAGCCGGTCGTTGGCCCAGGTCGAGAACAGGCCGCCGTTGACCTTGCGGATCGCCACCCGCAGTTCGCCGTCATCGGCGCCGGCGCAGATCGAGTACGAGCGGCGCACCTCATGGCCATCGATGGTGGCGCGCAGCGCCAGATGCTGGCCGGGCGCGAACGCGTAGTCGGCGCGCAGCTCGGACGGCAGGTCGAAGCGCAGGCTCACCGACTCCGGCGTCTCGCGCCGGACCTCGGCAATCTTCAGGGTATGGAAACGGGGGGTCATCGAACCACCTCGATCAGATGGGTTTGAAATATTCGAACGGCTCGCCGCAACCGCGGCAGCGATACAGCGCCTTGCACGCGGTGGCGCCGAACTGCGACAGGCTCTCGGTGTTGCCGCTGCCACAGCGCGGGCACGCGAGCTTGCGCGGCACGAAGCGGACCGGCTGCGCGCCAGTGGCCGGCGCGCGCTCGCCCGGCGGCACGATGCCCCACGCGCGCAGCCGCTCGCGCGCGGCTGGATCGATCCAGTCGGTGGTCCACGCCGGCGCCAGCTGCTTTCGCACCTGTACCTGACGCGCACCCGCCGCCTGCAGCGCTGCCACGATGTCGCTTTCGATCACCTCGGTCGCAGGACAACCGGAGTAGGTCGGCGTGACCGCGACCTCGACCGCATCTCCGCGGACCTGCACGTCGCGCACGATGCCAAGCTCGGTCACCGAGATCACCGGGATCTCGGGATCGGGCACGCCGCGCAGCGCCTCCCAGGCGCGCTCGGCGGTCAGCACCGGCGACTGCGTCATCACCACTGGCAGCCCGGGTGCGCGCGCTGCATCGCCTGCATCGGCGCCAGCAGATGGCCCAGATGCTCGGTGTGGCGGCCGATCCGGCCATACGACATGAACGGGCCGCGCTTCGGCACCGCCAGCGTGGCCTCGGCCAGCACCGGCAGCACGGTGGCCTCCCAGCCAGCAGAGAGCGACGACGGCAGCGGCGCGAGGCCGGCCTCGGCGGCAGCACGGTCGAGATCGTCGTCGGCAAAGAACTCGGCCGTATACAGCCACAGATCGTCGAGCGCGCGCTGCACGCGGCGCTTCGACTCGGCGGTGCCGTCGCCGAGCCGGATCACCCAGTCACCGGCATGCTGCAGGTGGTAGCGGGTCTCCTTGGCGCTCTTGGCGGCGATCGCGGCCAGTTCGGCATCGCTGCTCGCGGCCAGCGCGCGCCACAGCGCGTCCTGCCAGGCCGCGATCAGGAAGTTGCGCAGCATCGTGCGGGCGAAGTCGCGGTTCGGCAGCTCGACGATCGACAGGTTGCGAAACGCGTTCTCGTCGCGCAGGAAGGCAAGCTGGTCCTCGTCGCGGCCCTGGCCTTCGATGCGACCGGCATGCGTGAGCAGCAGCCGCGCCTGCCCGACCAGGTCGAGCGCGATGTTGGTGATCGCGATGTCCTCTTCGAGGATCGGGCCGTGGCCGCACCACTCTGACAGGCGCTGACCGAGGATCAGCGAGGTGTCAGCCACGCGCAGCACGGTCTGCACGTGCTGTTCGCGGGTCAGGTCGGATAGTTGCGTCATGCGATGTCTCCGGGCGGAGGCAGCCAGAGGGCGCGCGGCAGTGCGGGACTGCCGTCGGCGCCGCTGGCGCCACCTACATGTGGTTGACTTCTTCGGGCAGCGTGTAGAAAGTCGGATGACGGTAGATCTTGTCGTCGGCCGGATCGAACAGCTCGGGCTTGGCGTCCGGATCGGACGCATGGATGTCGGTGGCCTTGACGACCCAGATGCTCACGCCTTCCATCCGGCGCGTGTAGACATCGCGTGCGTTCTGCAGCGCGATCCGCGCGTCGGGCGCATGCACGCTGCCGCAGTGCTTGTGATCGAGGCCGTTGCGGCTGCGGATAAACACTTCCCACAGGGGCCATTCGCGGGCGGATTGGGTCATTTCGGTTCCTTCTAGATTGGTTGCCGGATTGGGCGGTCAGCGGCGTCGGGGTTGGCGAATGGCCGCCGGGCTGGTCGGGATGCAAGGGGGCTGCCCCCCCTTGGAACCCCTGCTCGCCGCCCGCGTGGTCATCGATTACTCGGCAGCGCGCTGAGCGCGCGCGGCCTGCTTGTCGGCGTAGGCGACAGCGGCTTCGCGCACCCAGGCGCCGTCTTCCCAGGCGCTGACGCGGGTGGCCAGGCGGTCGCGCGCGCAGGCGCCATGGCCGGCGACGACGTTGTAGAACTCCGGCCAGTCGATCGGGCCGAAGTCGAAGTGGCCGCGCTCCTCGTTCCACTTGAGCAGCGGATCGGGCAGTTCAACGCCGAGCACGCGCGCCTGCGGCACCGTGGCGTCGACGAATTTCTGCCGCAGGTCGTCGTTGCTGATGCGCTTGATGCCCCAGCGCATCGAGTCGCCGCTGTGCGGCGAGTCCTTGTCGTGCGGGCCGAACATCATCAGGCTCGGCCACCACCAGCGGTTGACCGCGTCCTGCAC
>CAZTUT010000009.1:33078-39062 GCA_964616395.1 uncultured Burkholderiaceae bacterium | reverse complement strand
TAGAGCGGCGTCAGCCGGTAGCGTCCGCCTGGGAGCAGGTGGATGCTGAAATTCTTGGCGTGCCCATCCGGCGCCCTCAGCATCCAGAAGAGCAGCTGTGAGGCCATCAGGGTGTGCAGGTCGCGCTCCGCGTCGACCGACTGCTGAAGCAGGTTGAACAGCACGCCCAGCCCGGGGCCGCCCTCCGCCTCGTACTTCACCAGCGGCGAGGTACCGGTCGCCTGGCAGAAGTCCTCCTGCACCAGCCGCAGCAGCCGCTGGCCATCGGCAGACACCACGCGGTCGAAGCGCTCAACGACGAGCACCCGCTGCTGGCCAAAGGACGCAATCTCAGCTTTCGGCACCGGTAGACCATAGGCTGCGAGCAGCTTGAGGCACAGCCACTCGTTGTCTACCGAGGTGCTGAAGTCCGCCTGCCGCCCACCGACGAGTCCCAGCGGCAGCTTGAAGATGTGCGTGGTCGGTGTGGCGCCGCGCGGCTTCATCCAGCGGCCGTTCCAATGTAGGAAAGCGTCCTTCTCCTGTGCGCCAGCCAGCGAGATGCGGAAGTTATCGTCCGGGTCGCGTGCTGCCCCGAATCGGTCTGGCGTCACGACTTCGAGCAGATGCCGCTCGATAGCCGCCTCGTCCACCTCCACGCCCTCGACCTGGTCATGGCCCTCAGGTACCGCACCGTCGGGCAGCAACTGCAGCGCGCCAACGCAGTCACGGCCGATAGCCGAGAGCAGGTTGAACGGTTCGACCGAGCCGGTGCGGAAGCGTTCGGCCACGCGCTTTCGGATGGCAGGACTGTCGGGCAACAGGTTGTCGAAGTAGTGCTCGACCGCAGGGCCCTTAAGCGGCTCATCCCCAAGGCCGAAGGGCAGCGATAGGGACAAGGGGCGCCCCACGGCTGACGCGCGCCAGGCGGGGTCGTACCGAAGTTCCATATCGCCGCGGGCGCTGACAGTCCAACGCCCTACGTAGGTGCCATTGGCCCACAGGGCCAAGGTCTGGGTCTTGGAGCGGCGAGCCATCTCACCACTCGGGCAGCTTGGTGGCCACTGAACCCTCAGGCTGGGAGCCGCCGGCTTCACGCGCCATGGCCAAGCGCTGGGCCAGGCTCAGTTCCAGCCCAACGACGGCGCACCAGGTCAGCAGGTGCTTGACGCTGAGTTCATCCGCGTGCCCCTCAAGGTGCGAGACCCGGTTCTGACTCAAGCCCAGCCGCGCGCCGACCTCCGCCTGCGTCAGGCCGCGCCGCTTGCGCGCGGCGCGCAGCAGCTGACCGAGCTGGGTGGCAGTCAGCAGGGGCTGGGATGCGAAGGTTGAAATGGAGGTGGTAGAGGCCATGGAGGCATCTGTTATTCAGATAGAGAAAATATATCTGCAAATCAGATATCTCGCAAATAGCTGAATTTCAGATGCCGCTTGCTGCCGGTAACAACTTCCTCCAGCAGGATCACAACGGACGAAATCAATGTGCTTGGCATCGAGACGATTGACCCTGCCCCAGCATTTCGGAGGAATAAAGTACAGAAAATCGCCGGAATGATGAGGTGCCCGGAAAGACCGCTGTTGATCCGCCGATCCCGGTTTCGAATCCAGGTCGGGGAGCCAACATCTTTGAGAAAGCAAAAAGGCCCTCAGTCGGAGGGCCTTTTTGCTTATTGGCGGTCACTGCCCCATCCGCCGAACTGCGGCGATCGAGGCAGCAAACCGATCAGCCGCGGTTCTGGTGGAGGAACCGTTCAGCGGCACCATCGTTGATCGAGCTCCAGAGCACCTGATCGTCTCTGAAACTCTTCCAGCCGGCCAGAACCTTGGCGAACATCTCACTCTTGGCGGCGTTCTCCTTCAAGACCTCATCCGTCGCGCGCTGCATCGCACGCATCACCTCGACCGGCCAGCTGGTCAGCTCGATGCCGCCAGAGACGATGCGCTTCAGCGCGCTGATGTTGCGGGCGTCATACTTGGCCAGCATGTCGATCGACGCGTCGCTGCACGCGGATTCGAGCGCCGCACGGTAGGCCGGCGGCAAGCCGTCCCACGCCTGCTTGTTCACGATGAAGCACAGCGAGGCGCCAAACTCGAGAACGCCGGGGCCGTAGTAGTACTTGGCGACCTTGTGCAGCCCAAGCCGCTCGTCGTCGTACGGACCGACCCACTCGACTGCATCGAGCACGCCCTTTTCCATCGAGGTGTAGATGTCGCCGCCCGCAATCTGTTGCGGGACGGCACCCAACTTCGAATAGACCTGTCCCAGGAAGCCGGGTGTCCTGATCCGCAGTCCCTTCAAGTCGGCCGGGGTACGGATCTGTTTCCTGAACCAGCCGCCCATCTGGGCGCCGGTGTTGCCCGCCGGAATCTGCACAACGCCGAACTTGCCATAGACCTCGCGCATCAGGTCCATGCCGCCGCCATAGTTCAGCCACGCATAGTGTTGACGCGGGGTCATCCCGAACGGAACGCCCGTGTCGAAGACGATCGCCGGCTCCTTGCCAATGTAATAGAAGCCGGCAGTGTGTCCGCACTCGACGGTCGCGTTCTGCACGGCATCGAGGACCTGCAGCGGCGGCACGATTTCGCCGGCAGACGATGCGCGGATCTCGAATCGGCCATCCGTCAGTGCGGATACCCGCCGCGCAATCACTTCTGCATTGCCCCAGACGGTGTCGAGCGCCTTCGGAAAGCTCGACGGCATGCGCCAGCGCACTGCCGGCTGCGCCTGAACGATCGCCGGGGCGGCGATGGCGCCGGCCCCCGCAAGGCCCGCGGCAGAGTGGATGAACAAGCGTCGCTTCATGGTGGTCTCCTCGTTGTGTTGTCGTTGTTTGAAGCCGAAGCAGCGCGCGGCGCTGCAATGAGCAAAGAATCAGCGACCGCTGACTAGTCGATGCATTCCGGAGCGTCTCTCAGCACCTTGCGCGCGAAGTACGCAAACGTGAGTCCGATGATCTCCGGCTTCAGCAGGAAGTCGCGGGCGATTGCCGCACGTTCCGGGCGAATCGGCTTGATCTGGCCGATCGCGCGTGCGCGAAGCTGAAGGTCGGCGACCTGCTCCAGCCAGATCGCCAGCACGGCGGCATGCTCGATGCTGGCGCCAGCCGTGAGCAAACCGTGATGCGCCAGCAGGATCGAGTGCTTGCTTCCAATCGCGTTCGCGATGATCTCTCCCTCGTTGTCGGCGATGGGCAAGCCTGGCCATTCCGGCAGGTAGGCGCACTGGTCGAAGAACGGCGTGGCATCCATGTGCGCCACGGCGAGCTCCTCGCCGACCATCGACAGCGCCGAGACCGAGGGCGAATGCGTATGCACGATGCACTGCGCATCGGGCCGCTGTCGGTAGACCCAGATATGAAATCGATTGGCGGGGTTGGCCAGGAAGTCACCGTTCAGGACATCGAGGTCTTCGTTGATCAGGGCCAGACGACTGGCCTGCGCTTCATCGGCGCCTTCGCCGAAACGCAGCGTCCAAAAGGTACCCGGCTGCTCCGCGCGGGCTGTGATCTGGCCTGCAAGCCCGCCACGCCAGTGGCCGTTGGCTGCCAGCATCCGGCAAGCGAGCGCCAGCCGCTGCGGCACCGTGTACTGCGGCAGACGGACCCCTTGAGCCAGTTCCCTGTCGATGCGCTCGCGCAAGGCCGCATCGCGCGCGACGCCCTCTGCAATTGAATTCATGATCGCTTGTCTTTCATGTCACCGACGGAGCCTGCGGTTTAACACCTTTCTCTTGTCAGGACAACGCAGAACGCTCATCGCCTGACGTTGGGGCGAGACGTTCAACCGGCGGGCGATTTGACGGATCCTGGGCGTCGGCCGACAGCCCTGCGCCCACGCGCCTCACTCACCGCCATTCACAGCAGTTCCGCGGTGGAGCACGACCGGCTTGCCACCAAAGGCGCGCTTGCACATCCAAGCGGCGAGCGCTGAGTCGAGGTAGTCGGCGTGGTTGGGAAACCAGTCGACGAGCGCCTTGATGAACTCGCGACCGACCTCGATCATCTGCGCTGGCGCGAGCGCCTGCACTTCCGCGGCGGACGCAAGAACCTTCGCGTGCTCGTCGCGATGGCAGTCGCCCGGCGGGAAGCCGGTTTCGTCCATCCAACGGTCTTCCTGCGCGAAGTGATGCTTCAGATGCGCGACAACCGCGTCGAGCCGTGCCGGAAAATCGGCATCCGCGCAGTCGGTTGCCTGCTGCACCACCTCGACAAACTCCACGTGCACATCGTCCATCGGCGTGTAGCCGAGCACCATCGGCGAGAGCGGCCTGGCAGCCTTGTTGTCGTTGGTCATCGCACTAAACCCCGCAGGTCGCCGGACAGCCATTGTGCAATTGCGACACACGCTGGGGCAATCGCGCAGCCGCCATCGGCGCGCCGCGCACGCGGGTAGCGACTGCCGCCGATCCCAGCCGTTGCCCGCACGGCCCGGTCATGTCGCCCCGTCGGCGCGCAGTGCCGCGATCTGCGCCTCGTCGTAGCCAAGCTCCCGCAGGATTTCCGCAGTGTGCTGACCGAGCTGGGGCGGCGGCGATCCGAGCGCCGGCGCCTGGCCATCGATCTTCACCGCGGTGCGCAGCACGCGAATCCCCCGCCCCACGCCCGGGACATCGGAAAACGTGGCCAGCAGGCCACGATCGACCACCTGCGGGTGGGCCAGCGCCTGTCCGACGCTGAAGACCGGACCGGCCGGAACACCGGCCGCGGTCAGCAGCGGCCACCAGTCCTGTGCGCTGCGTCGCGCAAGCGCGGCCTCGACCTCGACCTTGAGCGCCTCGCGGTTGTCCAGACGCGCCTGGCGCTGCGCGAACCGTTCGTCGGCGATCAGGTCGTCCCGTCCAATCACCCGCGCCAGCGCCTCGAACTGCGCCTGCTTGTTGGCAGCAATGTTGAGCAATCCGCTGCCGGTGGCGAATGTGCCTGACGGACTGGCGGTCATGTTGTCGTTGCCCATCGGCCGCGCTGGTTGCTCGGCGATCAGCTCATTGGACACCGCCCAGCCCATCGCCGCCAGCACCGATTCGAGCATCGAGATATCGATGAAGCGGCCGCCAGTGCGATCGCGCTCGGCCAGCGCCGCGGCCACCGCCATTGCGGCAGTGAGACCGCCGATGGTGTCGGCCACCGGAAAGCCCACACGCAGCGGCGCGCTGGCGGCATCCCCCGTGATGCTCATCACGCCGGCCATGCCCTGGATGATCTGGTCATAGGCAGGCAAGTCGCGCAGCGGGCCGTCCTGGCCAAAGCCGGAGACCGCGCAATAGACGAGCCTGGGGTTGTACGCCAGCAGCGCCTCGTAGCCGAGGCCGAGCCGCGCCATGACGCCGGGCCGGAAGTTTTCGACCAGCGCATCGGCAGTGCTCACCAGGCGCCTGAGCACCGACTTGCCGCCCGCGGTCTTCAGGTCGAGCACGATCGACCGCTTGCCGGCGTTCTGGGCCAGGAAGGAGACGCCCATGCCGGCGCGATTCAGATCCGGATCGGCGCCAAGCTGGCGCGCCAGGTCGCCGCCATCGCGCGATTCGACCTTGATTACCTCCGCGCCCAGGTGCGCAAGCTGGTGACACGCGAACGGCCCGGCCAGCACGTTGGTGAGGTCGAGCACTCGAAAGCCGTGCAACGGGGCGGGCGGGGCAGTCATCGTCGGGATCCAGGATGTCGCAGCACTCAGGCAGCGGCCGGCATTTTGCGCTTGCCCGGCCGAGGCGATCAGCACTCGCGCGCCGCGCGTGCTGCATTGCGCGTTTTGCCTGCCTTTTTTTGCAACATCACGCCAAGCGGCGAGTCAGTGTCGATGTCGCCGGTGCCGCCGCCCCGCCAGTTCTGACACGGAGGAATCAGCGACGAGCGCGTGGCGCGCAAGCCGCGCATCGGCTTCTAGGTCCTAGCTGTTCCGCTGTTCCGCTTTTCCGCGATTGGCCGCTGGCACCGTCCCGCCAACGCGTGCGCGCCGCTACCGGTACCAGCCGTGCCGCGGGTGATACCACCCGAAGTGCCGACGAT
>CAZTUT010000009.1:0-32978 GCA_964616395.1 uncultured Burkholderiaceae bacterium | reverse complement strand
CGCCGCTACCGGTACCAGCCGTGCCGCGGGTGATACCACCCGAAGTGCCGACGATGCGGGTGCCATCCCCAGACATGGCCAATCGACGGCGCCGGATAGGGGGGAGTCACCACGACGACACCGGGCGGCGGCGGCACCGGCGCGACGACCACCCCGGCTGCGCGCGGTGCAACGGGAACCACATAGCAGCCGGCCAGCACGGTCGACATGACACCAGCAATCACGACGGGGGCGATCTTCATCGGCTCTCCACGGCAAGACGACACGAACTCGGCACCGCGCCGAGCCGCGCTCATCCAGGTCAACGCGAAAGCGCGAAGGCTGGCTGACTGCCGTTACCGGGGCTTACAAATCGGTGCGCCGCGCACGGCCGTTGCGCGACCCACCCGTCAATCCGCGAACAGGCTGGCGCCAAGCTCGGCCGCCGTGCGCGCCGTCTCGGCACCGATCTGCTGCACGGTCGCATCGTCGTGCTGCCCGCGGAACAGCGTATTGGCCAGGCAAAAACGGACGGCACCGTCCGCATCGGTGACCGCTGCGGCAATTGTCACCACGCCGCGCATGTAGTCGCCGTCGTCGAGCGCCCAGCCGACTTTGCGAACCTGCGCGACCTCGCGCTTGTAGCGGGCGAAGGTCGGCGGGTTCTGCCAGCGCAGCGCCGCGAATGCGCGCGCCAGCGCCTCGTCCGACAGGTCGGCACGGGCTGCGACGCAGCGGCCGATCGCGCCGATCAGCATCGGCAGCCGCTGACCGACTGTCATGTGGATACGCGTTGCGTTGTCGCTGTCGGCCACGGCCACCAGCACGAGCCGTTGACTGGCGCTGAGCCGCCACAGTCCGCTGGCCGCGCCATAGCGGGCAGCGAAAGTCTCCAGCTGCGGTCGAGCGAGCGCCAGCGCCGAATCGACGCTCTGCGCACGCTGCGCCAGCCGCGTCAGCGCCGGACCGAGGCTGTAGGTCTTGGCGCCCGTGTCGAAGCGCAGGAAGTCCTCGGCCACGAGCGTGCGCACCAGGTTGAAGCAGGAACTCGGACTCAGGCCGAGCTGGCGCGCGATCGCCGTCACGCCCTGCGGCTGCGCCGCATCGATCATGTGACGAACAATCCGCAAGGCTTGGACGACGGAACGGACGGTCATGCGGGCCTCCTGATCGCACAGGCTGTCATTCATCATTATGAACACTTTTTCTTTATCTTGAATAGACCGTCACTTGCGCTCTAGACTGACGCTGCGTCAGCTACGCAATGAAGCTCGCGACCAGGGAGGCGGCGATGGAAAACCCGATGCTGGAAGGCAAGGTGGTGGCGGTGACAGGCGCAGGTCGCGGCATCGGCCGCGAGATCGCCTTGCTGTGCGCCCGGTACGGCGCACGAGTTGTCGTCAACGACTATGCGCCGCCCCAGGGCGCCGACGCCGGCCCGAACCCTGCGCACGACGTGGTCGCCGAGATCGTCGCGGCCGGTGGCCAGGCCTGCGTGAACCAGGCCAGCATCGCCGATCCGCAGGGCGCGGATTCAATCATCGACGATGCGATGAACCGCTTCGGCCGCATCGACGCGGTGGTCAACAACGCCGGCATCCTGCGCGACCGGATGTTCCACAAGATGAGCGGCGTGGAGTGGCGCGAGGTGATCGACGTGCACCTGAACGGCTACTTCAACGTCTCGAAGGCCGCCGCCGCGCATTTCAAGGAACAGGGCAGCGGCGCCTATGTGCACTTCACATCGACCTCGGGGCTGATCGGCAACATCGGCCAGGCCAACTACTCTGCCGCGAAGATGGGCATTGTGGGACTGTCCAATTCGATCGCGCTCGACATGCAGCGCTTCGGCGTGCGCTCCAATTGCATCGCTCCTTTCGCGTGGAGCCGCATGACGGCCTCGATCCCAGCGGAGACCGAGGCCGACCGGCAGCGACTGGAGCGACTGAAGAGCATGTCGGCCGACAAGATCGCGCCGCTGGTGGCCTTCCTGTGCGCCGATGCATCGCGCGAGGTCACCGGCCAGATCTTCTGCGTGCGCAAGAACGAGATCTTCCTGTTCTCGATGCCGCGCCCGGTCCGCTCGATGCACCGCAGCGACGGCTGGACCGTGGAGTCGATCGCCAGCGACCTGCTGCCAGCGTTCAAGCCCAGCATGACGCCGCTGCAGCGTTCGAGCGACATCTTTGCCTGGGATCCGGCATGAGTTCGGTATTCGATCCGGCCCGCCTGATGGCGCTGCCACCGCGCGTCACGCTGGCCTCCCACAACGAGCGCGACGTGATCCTGTATGCGCTCGGTGTCGGCGTCGGCATCGATTCGCCGACCAGCGCCAGCACGCTTCGCCATGCGTACGAGCGCGACCTGCGCGTGCTGCCGACGATGGGCACGGTGCTTGCCTGGCCGGGCTTCTGGATGATGGAGTCGCAGTACGGCATCGACTGGAAGCGGGTGCTGCACGCCGAGGAATCGCTCGAAGTGCACGGGCCGCTGCCGGTGCGCGGCGAGATCCGCGGCGAATTGCGGATCGAAGACGTCTACGACAAGGGTGCCGACAAGGGCGCGCTGGTCTTCACCCGCCGCGACCTGCGCGACACCTCGGACGGCCGGCTGCTGGCCACCGAGCGCCGCACGCTGTTCCTTCGCGGCGACGGCGGACGCGGCGGCAAGACCACGCCGACCCCGCCGCCGCACGCGCTGCCCGACCGCGCGCCCGACCTCGACGTCGCCCTTCCCACGCGAACCGATCAGGCGCTGCTGTACCGGCTCAACGGCGACCCCAATCCGCTGCATGTCGACCCCGAGGTGGCGCGGCAAGGCGGTTATGCCAAGCCGATCCTGCACGGACTGTGCACCTATGGCGTGGCCGGCCGTGCCCTGCTCGCCGCGCTGTGCGACGACGATGCGGCGCGCTTCCGGCGGATGGACTGCCGCTTCTCGGCGGTGGTCGAACCGGGAGACACGCTCGTCACCGAGATCTGGCGCGAAGGCGATGGCATCGCCGCCTTCCGCGTGCGCGCCCGCGAGCGCGACACCGTGGTGCTCAACAACGGCCGATTCACTTACGGCTGAGGGAGACTGGCTTGACCGGAATCGTTTCCTACGGCGCCTATGTGCCGCGCCGCCGCCTGCAGCGGGCCTGCGTGGTCGATGCCCATCGCTGGTTCGCGCCCGCACTGAAGGCGCACAACCGCGGCGAGCGGGCGATGGCCAGCTGGGACGAAGACGCGATCACGATGGCGGTCGAGGCCGCGCGCGATGCCGTTGCGGAAAACGAGCGCCCCACCCTGTCGGCGCTGCTGATGGCATCGACCAGCGCTCCGTTCGCCGACCGCCAGAACGCCGGCATCGTCAAGGAGGCGCTCAACCTGCGCGATGCGGTGCTGACCGCCGACCTTGGCGGCAGCCAGAAGGCCGGCACCGCCGCGTTGATCCAGGCGCTGCATTCGGCCGCGGCCGGTGCCGGCGACGTGTTGTGCGTGGCGGCCGAGAAGCCACGCGCCCGCCCGGGCTCGGAAGCCGAACTCCTCAACGGCGATGGCGCAGCGGCGTTGCGCGTCGGCAGCGGCGCCGTCATCGCGCGCTTTGTCGGCAGCCACTCGACCTCGATCGATTTCGTCGACCACTACCGCGGCCGCGACGCGGAGTTCGACTACGGGTGGGAGGCCCGCTGGACGCGCGACGAAGGCCAGGTGGCACTGGCACGCGATGCGCTGCGCGCGGCGCTCGCGCGCTTCAGCCTGCGCGGCGAGGAGGTCGACCGTCTGCTCGTGCCGATCGCCGCTGCCGGTGTCGCCGAGACCCTGGCGCGCGCCTCCGGCATCCCCGCGCAGGCGGTGGCGCCCAGCCTGGGCTCGACACTGGGCCAGGCCGGCTGCGCACAGCCGCTGCTGATGCTGGCACAGGCGCTGCAGTCGGCCCGCGCCGGCGAGCGCATCGTGCTGCTGGGTTTCGGCCAGGGCTGCGATGTGCTGCTGTTCGAGACCACCGCGCTGATCGAGTCGCACCAGCGCCCGGTTGGCGTCGATGGCTGGCTGGCGCGCGGCGTTGCCGAGAGCAACTACATGAAGTTCCTGGCGTTCAGCGGCGCACTGACGCTGGAGCGCGGCATGCGCGCCGAGTTCGACCAGAAGCAGCCGCTGACCGCGCTGTACCGCAATCGCCGCGCGGTGCTGGGCCTGGTGGGCGGGCGCGATCGGGTGACCGGCGAGGTTCAGTTTCCCAAGTCGCGCATCGCCGTGGGCGGCTCGGCCGCTTCGCTCGACACGCTGGATGACTACCCGCTGGCCGAGCGGCCGGCGCGCGTGCTGACCTACACCGCCGATCACCTCGCCTACACGCCCGATCCGCCCGGCTGCTACGGGATGATCGAATTCGACGGCGGCGGCCGCATGCTTGCCGAGTTCACCGACGTCGACCCGGCCGCGCTCGATACCGGGATGCCGATGCGGATGAGCTTCCGCATCAAGGCCGTCGACGAGCGGCGCGATTTCGTCAAGTACTTCTGGAAGGCCGTGCCGCGCGATGCGCTGGCCGGGGAGTCGACATGAGCAAGGGCATCCGCGACAAGGTCGCGATCGTCGGCATGGGCTGCGCGCGCTTCGGCGAGCGCTGGCAGGACGACGCCGAGACCCTGATGGTCGAGGCCTTCACCGAGGCGCTTCAGGACGCCAGCATCGAGTCGCGCCAGATCGATGCCGCCTGGCTGTCCGTCGGTTTCGACGCGATGAACGTCGGACCATCGGCGATTCCGCTGGCGATGGCGCTGCGCCTGGATAACGTGCCGGTGACCAAGGTGGAAAACTACTGCGCGTCGGGCACCGAGGCGTTTCGCGGTGCGGTCTACGCGGTGGCCTCGGGCGCGGCCGACATCGCGCTGGCGCTGGGCGTGGAAAAGCTCAAGGACACCGGCTACGGCGGCCTGCCGGTGCGCACCCGCGGCACCATGGCTGACATGATCGGCGTGGTTGGCTCCGCACCCGGCAACTTCGCGCAGCTCGCCAGTGCGTATCGGGCCGAGCACGGTGTCAGCCGCGACGACCTGAAGCGCGCGATGGCCCATGTCTCGGTGAAGAGCCACGCCAAGGGCGCGCGCACCCCCAAGGCCCCCCTGCGCAAGCCGATCGACATCGATACCGTGCTGCGCGCTCCGATGGTGGCCGAGCCTCTCGGCCTGTACGACTGCTGCGGCGTGTCCGACGGCGCGGCCGGCGCGATCGTCACCACGCCCGACATCGCGCGCGGCCTGGGTGCCGGGCATCGGCTGGTCACGGTCAAGGCGCTGCAGCTGGCAGTCTCCAACGGCTGGGAACTGCAGGGCTCGGGCTGGAACGGAAGCTACCTGCACACGACGCGCATCGCCGCGCGCCGCGCCTACGAGGAGGCCGGCATCCGCAATCCGCGCGAGGAACTGAGTCTGCTCGAAGTGCACGACTGCTTCTCGATCACCGAACTGGTGACGATGGAAGACCTGCACGTGAGCCAGCCCGGCAACGGCTGGCGCGACGTGCTCGACGGCGTGTTCGATGCCGACGGCGCCCTGCCCTGCCAGATCGATGGTGGCCTGAAATGCTTCGGCCATCCGATAGGCGCGTCAGGTCTGCGCATGATCTACGAGAACTACCTGCAGTTGCTGGGCCGCGCCGGCGAACGGCAGCGCCCCGCACCGCCCGTGCTCGGCCTGTCGCACAACCTAGGCGGCATGCCCAACCAGAACGTCAGCGCGGTGGCCATCATCGGCCTGGAAGGAGCCTGACCATGATCGACGCCGACACGCTCGGCCAGTTGCGCGACTCGGTGCGGCGCTATGTGCGCGAGCGGCTGGTGCCTCTCGAAGCGCAGGTTGCCGATGACGATCGTGTGCCGCCGCAGGTGCTCGACGACTTCCGGCAAATGGGGCTGTTCGGCCTGAGCACGCCCGAGCAGTACGGCGGCCTCGGCCTGCCGGCCGAGCAGGAGATCGATCTCATCATCGAGCTGAGCTGGGCCTCGGCCGCGTTTCGCACGCTGATCGGCATCAACCTGGGCATGGGCTCGCAGGGCATCCTGGTCGACGGTACACCGGCGCAGAAGGATGCGTGGCTCGCCCGCATCGCCTCGGGCGAAGTGATCGTCAGCTTCTGTCTGACCGAGCCGGACTCCGGTTCAGACAGCGCCGCGCTGCGCACGCGCGCCGTGCGCGACGGCGACCACTACCTGATCAGCGGCAGCAAGCGCTACATCACCAACGCGCCGCTGGCCGGGCTGTTCCTGGTCATGGCACGCACCGCGCCGGAGCGGCTGCCGCGCAACACCCACGTCAGCGCCTTCCTGGTGCCGGCCGGCCTGCCGGGCATCACCGTCGGCGCGCACGATCGCAAGATGGGGCATGCCGGCGCCTGGTCGGCTGATGTGCACTTCGACAACGTGCGCGTGCCGGCGAGCGCGATCATCGGCGGGGTCGAGGGGTGCGGTTTTGCCACCGCGATGAAATGCCTCGACCGTGGCCGCATCAATATCGCGGCGGTGTGCGTTGGCCAAGGCCAGCGCATCCTGCACGAGGCCACCCGCTACGCGGTGGAACGCCGCCAGTTCGGCCAGCCGATCGCCGAGTTCCAGTTGATCCAGGCGATGCTCGCCGACAGCCATGCCGACCTCTACGCGGCCGAGTGCATGGTGCGCGATGTGGCGCGCCGCTTCGATGCCGGCCAGCGCGTGTCGCTGGAGGCTTCGTGCGCAAAGATGTTCTGCTCGGAAGCCGTGGGCCGGATCGCCGACCGCGCGGTGCAGATCCACGGCGGCGCAGGCTACATGCGCGATACGCCGGTCGAGCGCTTCTATCGCGATGTGCGGCTGTTCCGCATCTACGAAGGCACGACCCAGATCCAGCAGCTGATCATCGGCCGCGAACTGACGCGGCGCGCACAGACGTCATCCGGCGCATAGGACACCATGGACCTCGAACTGCAGGGAAAGATCGCGATCGTCACGGGCGCCGCACGCGGCATCGGTGCTGCCACCGCGCAACGGCTGTGCGCCGAGGGCATGCGGGTGGCGCTGGCCGATCGCGACCTGGCCGGTGCTGAAACGCTGGCCGCCGCGCTGCGGGCCGATGGTCATCAGGCGCTCGCGTTTGCCGCGGATGTCGCCGACGAGGCCTCGGTCAAGGCGCTCGTCGACGCGGTGGCTGCGGCGTGGGGCAGCGTCCATGTGCTGGTCAACAATGCCGGCTTCACGCGCGACATGCGGATCACTCGGATGGCCGTGGACGACTGGGACAGCGTGGTCGATGTGATCCTCAAGGGCGCGTTCCTGTGCACACGCGCGGTGCTGCCGCTGATGACGCGCGACGAGCAGCGCTGGGGCCGGATCATCAATGTCTCGTCGCGCGCCCACCTGGGCAATCCGGGACAGGCCAACTACTCGGCCGCCAAGGCGGGGCTGATCGGATTCACGCGCGCGATGTCGCTCGAAAACGGCCGCTTCGGCGTGACCGTCAATGCGGTGGCCCCGGGCATCATCGACACCCAGGCGGTGCGCGACCTGCCGCACTACGCGAAGATCCGCGAGAACGCCGAGAAGTCCACACCGGTGCCGCGCATCGGCGAGCCGCAGGACGTGGCCGATGCAATCGCCTTCCTCGCCTCGGCGCGTGCCTCGTACATCAGCGGCGACGTGCTGCACGTCTCCGGCGGTCGCTACTAGTCGCCTCGTCATCAGGCGGCAGCCCTCGGCTACGGCAAACGCGCCGATGCCACGCCGCCAGCCCGGGACCTGCGGTCAGTCGCCGCGACCCGCTGGCGCCCCCTCAGGGCGCGGCATCGCGCAGACGGACTGCGGCCCGGCAGGCGTTCTGGAAGACGGCCACGTCGGCGCTGAAGCTCAGCATGCGCACGCCCGTGCCCATCAGGTGCGTGGCGTAGCCGCTGTCGAGCGTGGCGCCGACGGTGGTCATCACGAACTTGCCGCGTGCCCGCGCAAGCGCAACGCTGCGTTCCAGAATTGCGGCCAGTGTCGGATGCCGGAAGTCAGCGCCATCCAGGCCGAGCGAAACCGACAGGTCGAACGGACCGATGAACACGATGTCGATGCCATCGATCGCGAGCATCTCATCGAGCGAATCGACGGCGCTGGCGTCTTCGAGCAGTGGGATCACCAGCACCTCGGCATTGGCCTGGCGCGCGTGCGCGCGCCAGTCGGCCGCGAGCCAGCCGGTCGAGCGCACCACCGGGCAGGCGCCGCGGGTGCCGTCGGGCGCGTAGCGCGACGCCGCCAGCGCCTCGCGGCAGCGCGCGGGCGTGGCATGGGGCAGAACGATCCCGGCTACGCCGAGGTCGAGCGCGCGGCTGATGCGCAACGGGTCGAGATCCGGCACGCGGGTCAAGGGCACGATGCCCGCCGACTCTGCAGCCCGGACCAGATGCGCCAGCGTCTCCAGGCCGGTCGGGCAGTGCTCCATGTCGACCACCACGAAGTCGAGGCCCGCATGGCCCATCGCTTCGACCAGCACCGGGCTGGCGGAAAACGACTGCATGCCGCCAAGTCGGGCACCGCCGCGCAGGCGAGACAACAGCGGTTCAGGTCGGTTCGGCAGCACGGATGGCTCTCCTGGAAAGTTGATGCGCAACATCAGTCCAGCAACGACAGCAAAGGCGCAACCGACGCCGCCTCGCGCAGCGACAGGCAGGCTGCCTCGATCGCCCGCGCGCGCTCGCGCCCGACCACCGGCTCGGCTGACTGCAGGAACCGCTCGCGCACGCGCGCCTCGCTCACCATCGGCACCTGTTCGACCCGCCCGCAGGCGCGGCGACCGTCGGCCAGCGTGACCACCACCTCGGCGCCCTGGCGCGCCGGGTAGGCGCTGCTGAACACCGTGGATTCACGCAACTGCACCTTCGGCAGCAGCGCCACCGTGCGCGCGTCTGCGAACTCCGCGTAGGCGGTGTCGTTGACCGCACCGTACGCCAGCACCGCGGCGGCGGTGAACTGGAGACTCATGCGTGCCTGCTGCACGCAGGTGATCGGGCCCGGGTCGTTGCAGCCCGGATAGCGCAGTGCCGAGCCGTAGGTGGCCAGCTCGATCGACCGGACCTGCGCCGGATCGACAGTCCCGAGCGCATCGGCGGCCTGCGCGCAGGCGAAGGCCGCCGCCTGCACGAACACGCAGGCCGGCACGGCCTTGAACTCCACCCGCATGATCTCGGGCGTATCTGCAAACGGCACCAGCATCTGACCGGCCTGCGCCCGCCCGCCAAAGGCAGCCAATAGACCCCCCGGCCCTTCGAGGATGCTGTGCGAGGCCGTTGCGCCCTGCTCGGCGAGCAGCGCGGCCGCCGTCGCGTTGCGCGACGCCGAGGCCGGCTGGTACAGCAGGTCGGCACTGCCGGCATGGCCCCACTCCATCAGCCCCGCCGCCGTGTTGACCGATAGCGACAGTGCATGGACCGCGGAAGTCTCGTCGAGCCCCAGCACCCGCGCAGCCGCAATTGCGCCGCTGACCGAACCGAGCACGGATGTGGCCCGGTGATGCTGCATGAAGCGATCGTTGACGATCAGGCGGCCAACCCGCGCGTGCGCCTCGTACGCGGCCACGAGCGCCGCCAGCCAGTCCGCGCCGCTGATCGGTCGCAACGCGGCGCAGGCCAGCGCCGCCGGAATGGCCACCGGACCGACATGAGACGTGGTGGCCGCATGCATGTCGGTGCGCGCCGCCGAGACCGCCTGCACGCTGTTGGCGAATGCCGCCTCGGCAGGCGCGACTCGCACGCCGGCGCCGACCACGGCCGCGCCGTCGGCGCAGGGCCAGCGCCGCGCCGCGGCCACCGCCTGCCGCGCGCTGGGGAGCACGCTGCCGGCGAACATGCAGGACAGCAGGTCGAGCACGCACAGTTCGGCCTTGCGCAGCGCGGGTTCGCCGACAGCCGCGGCATCGAGCCGCAGCATTTCGCGGACCAGCAGCACCGTCAGCGGTGCCGCGGGGCGCGCGGCGTCGCTCACGCGGCGGCCCGCACCACCGGCTCGACCGGCAGGCCGGCCAGCCGCGCCAGCACCTCGCCGCTGGCGACCTCGCCGCAGTGCTCGCCGAGCAACGTGGTCCGGTACATGTGGCGCGGAACGCGCAGGTCATAGTCGTCGAGCGCGAGGTGCATCGCGCACCGGTTGTCCCAGGCCAGCAGATCGCCGTTGCGCCAGCGATGGCGGTAGGTGAACTCGGGCCGCACCGAATGCCGGTACAGGTACTCGAGGATCGGTCGCGACTCCTCCTCGGTCATGCCGGCGATACCGATGGTTGTCATCTCGCTCACGTACAGCGCCTTGCGACCCGTCTCCGGATGCACGCGTACCACCGGGTGGACAACCGGCGGATTGCGACGGCGGACCTCGGCCAGATCGGCCGGATCGCGCCCGCGAAGCTGCCTGGCGACGGTCATGTCGTGAACCGCGTACAGCGGATCGATCATGGCCTGCATTGCCGGCGACAGCGTGTCGTAGGCCAGGTACATGTTGGCGAACATCGTGTCCCCGCCGACCGGCGGAATGACCCCGGCCCGCAGCAGCGATCCGCGCGCCGGCCGCACCGTGGTCGACAGGTCGGAGTGCCACTGGCGGCCGACCGGCTGCGGCCGGCCGTTGATTTCCTGGTTGATCACCAGCAGGATCTCCGGGTGCTGCGGATCGCGAAAGCGCGGGATCGCCGCATGATCGTCGAGCGGACCGAAGCGCCGGCTGAAGGCGATGTGCGCGGCGTGATCGAGCGTCTGGTCGCGAAACAGCAGCACGACGTGGTCACGCCATGCCTGCGCGATGGCCGCAAACGTCGCCGCATCGATCTCAGCGGACAGGTCGACGCCCCGCACCTCGGCGCCAAGGCCGGCGGACAGTTGGCGGATCTCCAGAGTCATTGGTTGCTCTCCATGTCGGTCGCGATCGGACGGCCGAGCGGCTCGCCGACGATCGATGTGCGCAACAGTTCGCGCGAGGCATCGGCCGGGTAGTCCGCGAGCGCCACGTGAATCGTGCTGCGGTTGTCCCAGAGCAGCACATCGCCCACCTGCCAGCGCTGCCGGAACGTGAACTCCTCGCGCACGCAATGCGCATTGAGGAAGCGCAGCAGGCCGACGCTCTCATCCTCCGTCATGCCGGCGATGCGCGAGCACATCCATTCACTGATGAACAGCGACTTGCGACTGGTTTGCGGGTGGGCGCGCACCATCGGCTGGATCACCGGCGGGTTCAGGCGCGCCGCGGCCGTGCGCTGGGCGTCGCTGGCCTGCCTGAGGCTGCGGCCATGCGTGATGTCGTGCACCACCTCGAGCGGCGCCAGCATCTGCTGCATCGCGGGCGACAGCGCGGCCAGCGCCATCTCGGTGTTGGCGAACACGGTATCGCCGCCCACCGGCGGCATGGTCAGGCAGTACAGGCAGGCGCCAGCCGCCGGCCGCAGCGTGTAGGTCAGGTCGCCATGCCACTGCTGGCCGAAGGTGACGCGCCGGCCATCGACCTGCGTGGCCTTGACCACCAGCAGTTCCGCATGGTCCGGATGGCGCAGCTGCGGCGGATAGTTGTCATGCCGCTCGAGTTCGCCGAAGCTGGCGCTGAAGCGGATCAGCTGCGCCGGCGTCAGCGTCTGACCGCGAAACAGCAGCACCTTGTGCTCGGGCCAGAGTTCCAGCAGCGCGTTGCGCGTGCGGTCGTCGAGCGGTGCCGACAGATCGACGCCGACGATCTCGGCGCCGAGCGCGTTGGCGAGGCGGATCACTTCCACGTTCGACGTCCGCTGGCGCGGGTCACACCTGCGCGATCCTGTTTTCCTCGGACCAGAACAGCACGCGACGCTGAATCCACTTCATGATCAGATGCAGCGTGATGCCCATCGCAGACAGACACACGAGCGCCGCGAACACGCCGGCGGTATCCAGGTTCGTATTCATCTGCAGGATCAGGTTGCCGAGGCCCTTGCGCGAGCCGACGAACTCGCCAACGATCGCACCCAGCACGCTGAAGATGATGGCGATGTGAAAGCCGGCGAAGATCATCGGCGCGGCGCTGGGCAGCCGCACCATCGTGAAGATCTGCCAGCGGCTGGCGCGCAGCGAGCGCATCAGTTCGATGCGCTGGTTGTCGGTCGAACGCAGGCCGGTGATCACGTTGACGAGGATCGGGAAGAACGCGACCACGCCGGCCATGATCGCCTTGGAGGCCATGCCAAAGCCGAACCAGATGATGAACAGCGGCGCGATCGCCACCTTGGGCGTGGTCTGGATCGCGATCAGGTACGGATACAGGATCTTCTCGATGAAGGCCGACTGCGCGATCAGGCTGCCGATCACCAGCGCCGCGATGGCCGCGCACACGAAGCCGGTCAGCGCCGAACGCAGCGTGTATAGGCCGTTGTCGATGAACATGCCGCTGCTCAGGCCAGCCCACAGCGCGCGGCCGATGTTCGATGGCGCCGGCGCCACGTAGATCGGTACCTCGAAGGTCTTGAACGCCCACTCCCACAGACCGGTCACCACGAAAAAAAGCAGCGGCACGAAGAGCCACTCCGGCTTCTCGCGCAGGCGCGCCCACAGACCGGTGGGCGCCTCGGCGTCGATCATCGCGTTGTCATTGCTGCTCATTCGATCGCACCCTTCGACTGGAAGTGATTTCGCACCCGGCGCGTGTAGGCGCCAAAGACATCGCTGGTCATCAGGTCGATGTCGCGCTCGTCGCCAAGATCGACATCGATCAGGTCGGCGATGCGACCTGGCCGGGGTGACAACACCAGCACGCGGGTGCCGAGAAACACCGCCTCGGGAATCGAGTGGGTGACGAACAGCACGGTCTTGCCCGACTCGCGCCACAGGCGCCGGATCTCGACGTTCATCGACTCGCGCGTCATCGCATCGAGCGCGCCGAAAGGCTCGTCCATCAGCAGCACCGACGGGTCGTGGACCAGCGCGCGTGCGATCGCCACCCGCTGCTGCATGCCGCCGGACAGCTCGTTCGGATACTTGTCGGCGAAGTCCTTGAGGCCGACCGTTTCGAGCAGCGCCCGGGCCCGCTCGCGTGCGCGCTCGCGGTCCAACTTGAGGACAACCGCGGGCAGCATCACGTTCTCGAAGGCGGTCTTCCACGGAAGCAGCACGGCGCTCTGGAACACCACGCCGATGTCGCGCTGCGGCCCATCGATCGGCGTGCCGCCCACGTGAATCTGGCCGCCACTGCGACGGATCAGCCCGGCCAGCAGGTTCAGCAGCGTCGATTTGCCGCAGCCGGACGGCCCGACCACGGTGATGAACTCGCCGCGCCGGATCGTCAGGTCGATCGGGCCGAGCGCCTGCACGATGCCGCCATCGCGGGTCCGGTACTTCTTCTCGAGCCGATCGATACGGATCAGCGCGTTTGCATCGGCTGCAGGTGGTGCGGCGCCAGCCTGGGAAACGGAAGGTTGCTGCATGGATCGGGTCAGTCCGGTACGGCGGCGGGCGCCGCCTGCTTCAGGGAGTTGAGACCGCCGCCGGCGCGCACGACGTCGAGCAGGAAGTCGGGCAGCGGCGCGACCTGCCAGTGGCGGCCGCTTTCGAGGTGGTCGATGCGCCCTTGCCCGAAATCGACGGTCAGGCGGTCGCCATCGTCGATTGCGTCGAGCACGTCCTCGCCGATCTCGAGCACCGGCACCCCGAGGAAGATCGCCAGCCGGAACGGCGAGCGACGCAATGGCAGCGCCAGCAGGCCGAGGCCGATTTCCTTCATCGCCAGGAACGGATGGCTGTGCTGACTGCCGTGGGCAAAGCGCCGCCCCGCGAGCAGCAGGTCGCCGGCCTGCGCCTCGGCCGCCAGTTCCGGCCGGATCTCGTGCAGCAGGTGGCGGCGAAGCACGCGCGGGTCGTATTCGAACGCATGGCGGGCATTGATCAGCGCATCGCTGGCCACATCGTGACCGATCTTCCAGCAGCGCCCGGTGCGAAGCAGCGCGTTCATCGGCCGCCCTCCTGCATCAGAGGACGTGGATCGGCGATCCGCCCGGCCAGCGCCGAGGCCGCCACGGTGGCCGCGCTGGCGAGGTAGATCTGCGCCTCGCTGCTGCCCATCCGGCCGGGATCGTTGCGCGTGCTGGTGCTGATCCGCACCTCGCCCGGGGCAAGCTGCGCCAGTCCGCCAAAGCACGGCCCGCAGGTGGAAGCGGCGATGCGCGCCCCGGCGGCCATCAACTCTCCGAGCACGCCTTCGGCCATCGCCTGTTCGTGGATCCGGCGCGTGGCTGGAATCACCAGCAACTGCACATCGGGATGCACGGTCCGGCCGCGCAGCACCCGGGCGGCCGCGCGCAACTCGGGCATGTTGCCGGACGCGCAGGAGCCGATGTAGGCATGCTGGATCGCCACCCCCGCAAGTTCATCGACGCAGCGGACATGGGTCGGCGATGGTGGTACCGACACCTGCGGCGCCAGGGCCGCGGCATCGATCACGTACTCGCCCTGCACCGGCGCCATCGGATCGCCCGCCAGCGCGGAAACGCCGCTGACGCCGGCCTGCTCGAGATAGTGGAGGCTGGTGGCGTCGGCCGCGATCAGGCCGGCGTCTGCGCCCATGTCGACCGACAGGCCGCAGATCGTCATGCGCTCGGGCACCGACAGTCCGGCAATGGCCTCGCCGCAGTACTCGACCACGCAGTCGCTGGCCTCGTCCTCGCCGATCAGACGCATCGCCTGAAGCACGATGTCGCGCGCGCCAACGCCGGGCGCAAGCCTTCCCTCGACGCGAACCCGGAGCGTGCGCGGCACCTTCAGCCAGATGCGTCCGGTGGCCATCGCCATCGCGACCTCCATGCCGAACGGTATCGCCAGCGCGCCGATGCCCCCGAGTCCCGGCGTATGGGTGTCCGCCCCGGCGACGAACATGCCGGGGTGCACCAGCCCGCGCTCGACCACCAGCGGATGCGTGATGCCCTCGGCGTCGAACAGATGGCCAATGCCCTGCTCGCGCGCGTGCTTGCGCGTCAGCCGGATGCGTTCGGCACCAGCAATGCTGTGCACCGGCGTCTCGTGATCGACGGCGACCACCACGCGCTCGGGGCGTGCGAGGCGGGTGATGCCCACATCGGCCAGCCGCTTCACATAGGCCGGATAGGACAGCTCGGGCATCGTCACCAGGTCGGGCTCGGCCCAGATGATCTCGCCGGGCGCCACATCAGCCCGTCCACTGGCGCGCGCCAGGATCTTCTGCACCAGCGTGCGCGGCGGCATGGAGGTGGCCGTCATTTGCGCTGCGCCACGTCGGCTTCGAGCGCGGCATACCGCTCCGCGCCCAGCAGCCGGGTGATGTCGGGAAGCGGCGTCATCTGCTCGACGAACCCGGCCGTGCTGCCGTGTTCGCGCAACGTGGCCAGCATCCTGCGCTGCAGGCCGACGATGCCCTGAACGAAGGTGATCGGATACAGCGCCATGCCGAGTCCGGTTGCGGCCAGCGCCGCCTGATCGTGCAGCGGCCGCAGCGTCTCGGCCACCGTGTGGATCACCGGGATCGAGACCGCCTGCGCGACCCGCCGGCACTCGTCCAGCGACGACAGCGACGGCACCATCACCGCATCGACACCGACTTCCTCCATGCAGCGTAACCGCCGTACCGCCTCGTCGATGCCACCGATCGTCATCGCATCGGTGCGGCCGATGACCAGAAAGTCGGGCGAACGGCGGGCGCGAAGCGCCGCCCGCAGCCGCGCTGCCATCTCGTCGTCGCTGACCAGCGCCTTGCCCGCCATCGCGCCGCAGCGCTTGGGCGCGACCTGGTCTTCCAGATGCATCGCCGCCACGCCAGCGCGCTCGTAGCCACGCACGACATCGGCGATATTGGCCACACCGCCGTAACCGGCGTCGGCATCGACCACCACCGGCAGCGCCACCGCGTCGACAAGCTGCGCTGCACGCCGAACCATCTGGTCGGCGGTGATGAGACCAATGTCGGGCTTGCCGTAACTGGCGGCAACCGCGTAGCCCGACATGTAGACCGCATCGAAGCCGGCCTCGGCAATCAGCAACGCGCCGAGCGCATCATGCGTGCCGGGAACCGGCACCGCGCGGCGCTGCGCCATCAGCGCGCGCAGCCGCGCGCCCGGCGTGCTCCCGGATTGGGTGGTCGATGTCATCGTCCGGCCGCTCAGTTCTTCGGCAGCGAAGCGGCTGCGGCACGGACCGCCGCTGCATCGAAGCGGTTCGCACCCTCGACGAACTGGTTGGTATAGACGTCCTTAGGATCGAGCGGCCCCTGGATCTGCTTGTTGGCGCGCATGAAGTCGATCATCGCCGTGGCCGAGCCGAGCGACAGTTCGCCGAAGCGCGAACCCGGCTCGACCTGCAGGAAATCCAGCCGCGTGCGCACGATGTGAAGGGCCTGCTTCATCGCGGTGGCGTCGTCCAGGCCGCTGGGCTTGCTGGCCGGATACATCTGCCAGTGCGCGCGGATCGCACCCTCCGGATTGGCCATGACAATCTGCGTGCCAAGCGCGGTGCAGCGCAGGAACTTTTCGAGCGCCTGCGGATTGGCCTTGATGTAGTCATCGCGGGCGAAGTACGAACTGCCGAAGGTAAGCTTCTCAGCCGACGGCGACGTGAAGCGGCGCAGCTTCAGCCCCATGTTCTCGGCCGTTGCGATCTGCGAGTCCCAGGTCCCCCAGATGTCGACCTTACCGCTCCTGAGGGCGGCCACCGCTTGTGCGCCCGCGCCGGTCTCGATAAAGGTGACGTCCTTGGCAGGATCAAGGCCGGCCTCGGCGATCATGGCCTTCGTGATGTCAACCAGCACAGCACCATAGGAAATGACGCCGATGGTCTTGCCCTTGAAGTCGGCCACCGACTTGATCGGGCTGTCGTCCATCACCACCGGGAACTGGAAGTTCTTGCGGATATTCAGGTAGATCGCCTTGATCGGAGCGCCTTTCGAGCGCGCGATCAACGCCGATCCCGGGCCCATATTGGCCACCTGCGCCTGGCCCGACAGCACCGCCTGCATGCCTGCAGCCGAGCTGATTGGCTGCACGATGACGTCGAGCCCCTCTTTTTCCCAGCACTTGGTGAACTGGGGAATCGAGGTGTTGTTGGCCTGCGAGACATCGATCGCCGTCGTGCCGATCGCAAAGGTGATCTTCTCGCGGTTCTGTGCCTGTGCGGGTTGAAGCGCAAGCCCGAGTGCAAGGGCAGCGGCGATCGGGGTCAAACGGTTGGAAAGTCGCATCATGGTCTCCTGGTCAAGTTGTGTGTGTTCATCGAGTCATCGTCCCTGAAACCGGGCCGCTCTGCGCTCGCGAAACGCGCTGCGGCCTTCGAGATAGTCATCGGTGCTGAACAGCAGGGTCTGGCCGTCGAGTTCGGCCGACAGCGCCTCATCCAGCGAAGCGGTGCTCCGCGCCAGCGCTGCCTTCGTCAGCGCCAGCGCCACCGGCGCAGCCTGCGCCAGCCGCTGCGCCGCCCGCATCGCTGCCGGCAGCAGTTCGCCATCGGTCTCACGCTGATCGGCCAGCCCGGCGGCGACGGCCGCATCGGCGTCCAGCACCTCGCCGCCGTACAGCAGCCGCTTGGTCATGCTCAGGCCCACCCGCTGCGGCAGCGACCACAGCAGCCCGAGATCGCCCATCAGGCCCACCTTCATGAACACGGCGCCGAAGCGCGCCGAATCGGATGCAATCACCAGGTCGCAGGCGGCGGCGATCGACAGCCCCGCGCCGTGCGCCGGGCCGTTGACTGCGGCGATCACCGGCTTCGGCCCGGTCGCCAGCAGCCGGATCAGATGCTGGCCGCGTTGCATCCGCGCACGCACGGCCAGCGGATCGTGATCGGGCAAGGTGTCGAGGTCGCCACCGGCGCAGAAGCTCGCGCCACTGCCCGTCAGCACGATGGCCCGACAGGCACTGGACGTCATCTCGTGCTCGATCGCTGCGATCAGCGCATCGCGCAGTTCGGTCACCAGCGCATTGCGCTTGGACTCGAGATTCATGCGCAGGATCGTCACCGCGCCATCGCGCTCGACGATCACCAGCCCGCCGCTCATACGGTTTCCTCCTCAATCGGACGCAGATCGACCGGTGCGCCGAGGAAAGCGCCGCCATCGATCCGGATCACCTGTCCGGTGATCATCGAGGCCGTGGGACACATCAGAAAGGCGCTCAGTTCGGCGACCTCGGCCTCGGTCGCGTTGCGTCGCATCGGTGCCGCCGCTGCCCAGTCGTCGATCTGCTCGACCGATGCACGCGACCGCAGCGCATCGGTCTCCACGGCCGCTGGCGCGATGCAATTGATACTGATGCCATCGGCGCCCCACTCGAGCGCGAGCGCGCGGGCAAGGCCGGCAACACCGCTGCGCGCAGCCACCGAGTGCGCCAACCCCATGCCACCGCGTTCGACCGGGCAGATCGACATGTTCAGGATGCTTGCGCCGCCCGCAGCAACCAGCAGCGGATGGGCGGCCTGGCACAGCGCGAACAGCGCATTCAGGTTCAGATCGATCACCGCTGCCCAGCCACGCGGCGAGATGCGCTCGGCGCGCTGGTAGAACTGACCACCGGCGTTGTTCACGAGGCCATGCAGACGGCCTTGCGCGAACTCGCGCAGCGCCACGGCGGCCGCCGCGGTGTCGCGCACATCGCAGACATGCGCGCTGAAGTGTCCGCCCGCCGCAGCGGCAAGATCTGCAGTCTCGGCCAGTGCGTCGGCGCGACGTCCACAGCCACCGACCTCGGCACCGAGCGCGACCAGCCGCAAGGCGATCGCGCGACCCAATCCGCTGCCAGCACCGGTAACAAAGATCCGACGGCCCGCCAGGGCGCCATCGGCCAGCGCGGGACGCCATCCACTCATGACGACAGCCCTTCGCGAACCACGCGGCGCGCCTTGTGGGTGCTGCGCGGCAGCGCCCCTGCGTCGAGCACGTCCACCTGCGCGCGGATCTGCAGCCGGGCACGGATTTCCTGCTCGAGTCTCTGCGCGGTATCGCCCGGCACCGACGCATCGACACGCTCGACACGCAGCCGGATGCCCGTGAGAAAGCCGTGGCTGTCCATGACCGATGGATCGATGACGATCAGATACTCGGCTGTCACACCCGGGAACGACCGCACCACCTGCTCGACCGCGGACGGAAACAGATTGACGCCGCGGATCACCAGCATGTCGTCGGCCCGGCCACGCACGCCGCCGACCAGCCGGGCATGGGTTCGGCCGCAGGCGCAGCGCTGGCGGTCGCGCACGACCACATCGCCAGTCCACCAGCGCACCAGCGGGCCGGCCTGCTTGTCCAGATGGGTCAGGACCAGCACGCCGGGCTGGCCGTCGGCGACCGCCTGCCCGGATTCATCGACGATCTCCGCGAAAGCGAAGTCCTCCGCCAGATGTAGCCCGGCCTGCGCCTCGCACTCCCAGCCGATCGGCTGGAATTCGAGGCTGCCGTAGGCGTCATAGCAGCGCGCGTTCCATTCGCGCTCGAGGCGCTGGCGGGTGGCCACGATGCTCGCGCCCGGCTCCCCTCCCAGCATGATGCTGCGCACGCTCGAGGTTGCAGGATCAAGCCCGAGCGAGCGAGCCGCATCGGCCAGATGGGCAATGAACGACGGCGTGCCGGTCAGCGCAGTGACGCCGTGATCGAAGATCGACCGTACCTGGCGCTCGGTGTCCTGGTTGCCGGCCGGGATGCAGGTCGCACCGAGTCGCTGGTAGCCCGCCATGCCGCCCATGCCGCCGACGAACCACGCAAAGCCGAACAGGCACTGATAGATGTCGCCCCGCCCCACGCCCTGCGCATGACCGTAGCGTGCGTACAGGCCAGCCCAGCGCTCCAGATCGGCCTCGGTCCAGAACTGCGGCGTCGGCCGGGCGGTCGTCCCGGAGGAGAAGTGAATGCGCCGAACCTCGTCGCGTTCCACACCGACGAACTCGCCGAAGGGCGGCAGCCGCTCGATCGACGCGACGTAGTCGGCCTTGCGCGTGAACGGCAGCGCCGACAGATCCGAGAGCGACTGCAGCGCGCGTGGGTCGAAGCCGCACTCCGCGAACCGGCGCCGGTACCAGACGCTGCCCTCGGCAATGCGCAGAAGCTGCGCGCGCAGCAGATCCAGCTGATGGGCTTCGATCCGATCGCGCGACCAGGTCTCGCACGCATCGCGTGGCGGCCTGGTTGCCTGCGGCGCCTCGTCAAGCGGCATGCGCCCCCCCAAGCCCGCGCAGGCAGAAGGCGGCGATCGAATCAGCAAGCGTCTGGCGCTGCGCCTCGGTCTCGCCGCGCCGCGGCCGGTACCAGATCGTGGTCCAGTTCAGCGCGCCGAGCAGCGCCTTGACCGTGACACGGGCGTCCTGTGGCGGCACCTGGCCGGCGCGGATCGCCTGCTCGATCGACTCGACGAACAGCCGCTCGTAGTCGTCGCGCAGCGCAAGGATCGTGCGCAGCGTGCGGCGCTGCTTGGGCGTGGTCTGGGTGTGCAGATGCATCTCCAGCCCCTGAACCACCACGCACTGGAACGCGATCTCGCGCATGATCACCAGCACATGCGCACGCGACATCGCCGCGATCCGCTGCAGCGGATCGTCGACACCCTCTGCCGCCGACCGAACCGCGTCCATCACCATCGACATCGCTTCGTGGTGGACCTCGAAGAACAGGTCAACCTTGCTGCGGAAGTGGTGGTAGATGCGGCCCTTGGTGCAGCCAAGAACCTCGGCCACGTCGTCGATGCTGGTGGCGGCATAGCCCTTGAGCATGAAGGCCTGCGCCGCGGCCCGCAGCAGCGGTGCGGCCAGATCGAGGTCGCGTGGCTCCGGCGCCGCGCGGCGCGCACCGGCGCGGCCGTCGACAGCGCGGCGCGGCTCGGCCTGCGGCGCCACGCTCATGCGGCGGCCCCGATCGACTCGGCGCGGATCGCGCGCGCGATCAGCAGCCGCTGGATCTCCGACGTACCTTCATAGATCTCGGTCACGCGCTGATCGCGGTACATGCGCTCGACCGGATGCGGCTTCACATAGCCGGCGCCGCCGAGCATCTGCAGCGCGGAGTCGACCGCCCGATGCGCGGTCTCGCTCGCGGTCAGCTTGGCCTGCGCGGCCAGCACCGACACATCGCGCCCGGCGTCGAAGGCCTGAGCAGCACCGAAAGTCATCATCCTCGCCGCGGAAAGCTGGCAGGCTGTATCAGCCAGCCGGAACGCGAGCGCCTGGTGATCGATCAACAACTGCCCGAACGTGCGGCGCTCGCAGGCATGCGCGATCGCGACGCGATGCGAAGCGAGCGCCATACCCATCGACTGCGCGCTGACCGTGATACGGCCGACATCGAGGGCGGCAAAGGCCAGACGCAGGCCGTCGCCAGGCTCGGCGAGCAGATGATCGGCCGGCACCCAGGTGTCGAGTTCGATGGTGGCGGTACGGGTGCCGCGCATGCCCATCTTGTCTTCGAAGCAGTCGTCGCGAACGCCCGGCGCATCGGCCTCGACCAGGAAGGCAGCGATACCGGCCTTGCCGCTCCCGGTCCGCGTCTGTGCGAACACCACGTAGCGCCTCGCTTCGCCGCCACCGCCGATCCAGCACTTCTGCCCGCGGATCCGCCAGCCCCCTGCCTCGGCAACCGCCTCGGTGCTCATCGATGCCGGGTCGGAGCCCGCGCCGCGCTCGCTCAGCGCGAACGACACCATTTCGCCACGCTCGACCATCGCGCGGAGCAAGTCACGCTTCAGGACCTCGTCGCGAATCATCAGAAGCGGCCCGGCGCCAAGCTGGATCGTGGCGACGATGCCGCTGGTGGACGCGCAGACCTGCGCGATCTCTTCGACAACGGCGCAAAACGCCGTGAGCGTGGCACCGGCGCCGCCGTACTGGCGCGGCACGAACATGGTGGCGATGCCGCTGTCGCGGAGTCGCTGCACGCTTTCGCGCGGATAGCGTTGTGCCGCATCGATGTCGGCGGCAAGCGGCGCGAAGTGATCCCGCGCCAGCCGTGCGCCCAGATCGCGCCAGCGCGCCTCTTCCGGCGACAGGTCAGGCGCCCAGACCGCCCCCCGGTCAAGCACCGGAACGCGCTCCGCCCGCTGTGCCGCTGCGATCGACATGGCCACCCCACCTTGTCCGTTACAACATACCGAGTAGTATGTTTGCGAATCCAGCATACTTGCCGGTATGTCGCAGGTCAATGGCTTGCGCAAGAGGTCACGCGGCACCGAGGGCACATGGACACACGAGTCACGCAGCAGCCCGCGGCCGACCCCGGCCGCAGCGCAGCCATTCAGCCACCGGTGCGCGTGTACTGGGCGCCGGGATGCACCAGTTGCCTGCGCGTGAAGGAGTTCCTGCGCAGCCGCGGCCAGCCTTTTGAATCAGTCAACGCTGCAACCGATGCGGGCGCCATGGATGCGCTGCGCAGCCTCGGTGCTCGCAGCGTGCCGGTGGTCGAGCGCGGCGGACAGTGGGTCTATGCGCAGAAGCTGGCTGATGTCTGTGCATTGCTCGGACTGGATCCCCACGACGACGCGCCGCTGCCGCCTGCCGTGCTGGCCGAACGCCTCGACCTCGTGCTGGCTGCTGCGCTGCGCTATGTGGCGCAAATCCCGGCGACCACGCTGGATGCGCCGTTTCGCAACAGCTGGGCGCCACCCCGCGGACTTGCGCATCACGTGTTCCGCATCGTCGAGGCGTTCCTCGACGCGATCGATGATGGCGCCGAACTGACCAATGAATCGATCATGAAGGGCACGCACGCGGTCAGGCCCGGCCAGGACATCCTTGGCTACGGCGATGCGGTGCGACAGCGCTTCGCACGCTGGTGGAAAGCACCGGAAGGCCGCAGCTTTTCCACGCCGATGCCAACCTACTGGGGCGATCAGCCGCTACATCTGGTGCTGGAGCGCACGACGTGGCACAGCGCCCAGCACGCGCGCCAGCTGATGGTGGTGATCGAAAGCCTTGGCCTGGCGATCGACGGCCCGCTGACCGCGGCGGACCTGGCCGGCCTGCCACTGCCGGCAAGCGCCTGGGACGCCGACTGACCGATGCCCCTCGATCGCCGCGGGCTACGCCGGCCGCGGCCCGCTCAAACCGCGGCGCTTACCCGCCGGACCAGTTCGGGACGCCGGATCTTGCCGGTCGGCGTCATCGGGAAGTCTTGCATCAGCACCAGTTGCTCCGGCAGCTTGTAATCGGCCACCTTGCCCTTCAGGAACGCCACCACCTCCTCCAGCGTGACGCTGTGACCGGGCTTGAGGATCAGACACAGGCAGTTCTTTTCGCCCAGACGCGGATCGGGTGCACCGACCTGGGCGGCCTGAAGGATGGCCGGATGCTGGTACAGCAGCTCCTCGATCTCCCGTGGGAAGTACTTCTTGCCTCCGCGGTTGACGATCTCCTTCTTGCGGCCGGAGATGCGCAGGTTGCCGTCGGCATCGACGATCTGCCCCAGATCACCGGTGCGGAACCAGCCATCAGCCGTGAAGGCGTCGGCATTGGCCTGCGGGTTGTTCAGGTAGCCCAGGTGCACCGACGGTCCCACCGCCGCGATCTCGCCAACTTCGCCCGGTGGCACGTCGTTGCCATCGTCATCGATCAGGCGCAGACCCATCTCAGCCACGCAGCGCCCGACGGTACCGTTGACCTTCATCGGGTCGTCAGTGGCCCGCGTAAAGCAGTGGAAACCGGTTTCGAGCATTCCGTACAGCTCGACCAGGTGCGCGTTGGGCAGCGCCGCCTGGAACGCACGGATCGTCTCCACCGCCGCCGAGGCGCCACCAGTGATGACGATGCGCAGCGACTTCAGATCGGTCTGGCCGAGCAGCGGCGAGTTGAGCATCGCCACGATCGATGCTGGCGCCGTCGGCACGTAGGTGACACGCTCCCGCTCGATCGTGCGCAGCGCCTCGTCACCGGAGAACCGCTCCATCAGCACAACGCGCGCGCCCAGCATCACCGCCTGCACCAGCGTCATGTAGCCCCAGTTCAGCCCGACCGGCAGGTAGACCAGCATCACGTCGTCGCGCGTGCAACCCCATTCCCGGTTGGCAACCTCGCAGGTGGTCAGCGTGGTGTTGAAGCAATGCAGCACCCCCTTGGGATTTCCGGTGGTGCCCGAGGTGAAGCACATCCGCATGATCTCCATCGGGTCCATGCGGACGCGATCGGCATCGGCGATTTCGGGTGTCTCGTTGACCACACGCGCGAAGCTCGCCACGTCCGGCGCGTCGACCTCGTCGACACACACGACGAGCGACAGGTCCGGCAGCGTGTCGCGCACGCCGCGAATCATCTCGAGATAGTTGAAGCCCTTGAACTCGCTGGCGCAGACGAACGCCCTGGAGCGCGAAAACTTGAGGATGTACTGGACCTCGACCGCGCGAAAGTCGGCGCTGATCTTGTTGGCCACCGCGCCGATCAATTCGAGCGCGAAGAACACCACCGGGAACTCGATCCGGTTCGGCAGTTGCAGCGTGACCACGTCGCCGCGGCGCACGCCCTGCCGGCGCAGGAACTCCGCGAAGCGTCGCACCTCGGCCCACAGCTGGCCGTAGCTGATCCGCCGCCGCGCGTCGCACATCGCCTCGCGCTGCGGCGTGGCGCGCGCATGGCCTTCGAGAATGTCGGAAAAGATCTGGTCCTTCCACCAGCCGAGCTCGCGCCAGCGGCGCACATCCTCGGCCTGGGCGGGGCGCGGTGCTTCGATCATCGTGGTCCTCCTCGATGCCTGACGGGTGAATCGCGATCCTCAGCGGACCGCGCGCAGCAGGCCGCCATCGACCTGCAGTGCGGAGCCGGTGATGTAGCGGCCGCGCGGCGACACCAGCAGCGCGACGATCGACGCGATATCGTCGACGGTGCCAACGCGCTTCATCGGAATCTCCTCGACCAGTCGCGCCTTGACGACATCGGCCGGCTCGCTGCCAGCGGCGAACACCTTCTGCAATCGGGTCGTATCGATGTACCCGGGACAGATGGTGTTGACGTTGATGCCGTCGGCGGCGACCTCCAGCGACAGCGTCTTCGAATAGCCGATTACGCCCGACCAGGTGGCCACCGACAGCGCGAAGCCGGGAATCGGCTGGATCGCCGAAATCGCGGTGATGTTGACGATGCCGCCACCGCCGCGCGCCTTCATCATCGGCACCACCTCGCGCGTCATGCGGACCACGTACATCAGGTTCTGCTCGACCGCCTTGGCCCATGCGGTGTCATCGAAGCCCAGGATCGGACCGAGCGGCGGAGCGCCGTCGTTGTTGACCAGCATGTCGGCGCCACCGAATTCGCGCTGGACCGTCTCAGCCACGCGGCTGCAGTCCTCGGCGCGACGGCAGTCGGCCTGGATCGGCAGCACGGTGGCGCCGGTCTCCTCGCGGATCCGTGCTGCCGCGGCCAGCAGGTCGGTCTCGCGCCGCGCGCTCATCGCGACCACCGCCCCTTCAGCTGCCAGCATGCGCGCGATGCCATAGCCAATGCCCTGGCTGGCACCGCCGACGATCGCGACCTTGCCTGCGATGTCCAGGTTCATGCGCGCCTCATCTCGGCCAGGAAGCGTTCCGGATTGTTGCGGAACACGTCGTCGAGCACATCCTCGGCATAGCCCTCGGCGCGCCAGTCTTTCAGCAGCCGCTCGTAGGTGAACAGCGGGTAGTCGGCGCCGAACAGCACGCGCTCGCGCAGACGCCGGCTGATCTCGTGCTTGAGGTCCGGCGTGAAGTACTTGGGCGACCAGCCGTGCACCTCGTACCAGATGTTTCGCTTGTGCATCAGCACGGCAATGGTCTCGGCCTGCCAGGGCCAGCCGGGGCGGCCCGCGAGGATCTTCAGCTTCGGAAACTTGACTGCGACGAAATCGAGGTGGCGCGGATGACAGTCGTCGAGCAGCACGCCGCCACCGCCCGGCAGCCCGGCGCCCAGACCGGTGTTGCCAACGAAGATCAGTGCCGGAATACCCGCCTCGATGCACAGGTCGTAAAAAGGGAACCAGGCCGGGTCGCTGGCCGGACCGCTGCCGGAGCCCGACACCGCAAACCCGATGAAGCCGGGCGCCTTGTCGATGCAGCGGCGCAGTTCGCGCACACCAGCCGCGCCCTGGTGCGGATCGATGTGAATCCAGTGGCCAAGGATGACGTCGCCGTGGTCGCGCTGCGTCTGGAAGCCGTAGTCATGGACCTGCGCAGCCTCCTCCAGCGGGATGAACTTGGTGTAGCCGAAGTCCAGAACCGTGCGCACGCCGGTGGCGCGGAAGTAGTCGGCCATCTCCTGCTCGGTCGCATAGCGCGGCTCGGAGTTCCAGGTCTTCTTCTGCTGCGCCAGTTCCTCGCCCGAGCGCAGCGCGTAGCCGCGACGCGTGCCCCAGTGCGAGTGGATGTCGATGAAGTTCTTCATGTTCTAGTGGCCCGCTCCCAGGTAGGTCTGCTCGATGCGCGGATCGCGCATCAGCTCGGCGCCGCTGCCGCCGAAGGCAACGCGGCCGTTCTCGAGGACGTAGCAGTGCTGCGCGATCCGTAGCACCTTGCGTGCGTTCTGCTCGGCAATCAGGATCGAGGCCCCGGTGGCGTGGATCGCGCCCACCTGCTCGAGGATCAGGTCGAAAACCTTGGGCGCGAGCCCGAGCGACGGTTCGTCGAGCAGCAGCAGCCGCGGCGAACCCATCAGCGCACGGCCCAGCGCCAGCATCTGCTGCTCACCGCCGGACAGATACGCAGCGGCCTGCGAAGAGCGCTCCTTGAGCACTGGAAACATCGCGTACACCTGATCGAGCCGGGCGGCGATCGCATGCCTGTCGGTCTGCAGGTAGGCGCCGAGATCGAGGTTCTCTCGAACCGTCATCGAGCCGAACAGAAGCCGGCCCTGCGGCACCTGCACGATTCCCATCCGCACGGTCGCGTCTGGCGCGGCACCGGTGATGTCGCGCCCGTCGAACTCGAGCCGCCCGCCGCGCACCGCGTTCAGGCCCGAGATCGCGCGCAGCAAGGCCGTCTTGCCGGCGCCATTCGGGCCGAGCACACCGACGATGGCGCGGTCCGGCACCTCCAGATCGATGCCACGCAGCACCTCGACCGCGGTGTATCCGGAGCGCAGGCCGTCAATGCGCAGCATCGGCCGGCTCCTCGCCCAGATAGGCGTCGATGACACGACGGTCGCGCTGGACCTGCGCCGGCGTGCCCTCGGCGATCACCGCGCCGTTCTGCATCACCGTCACACTGTGCGCCAGTGCCATCATCACGCGCATGTTGTGCTCGATGACCAGCAGCGTGATGCCCTCGGCCTCGGCCATCGCGCGGGCGGCGGCAATCGCGCTATCGGCCTCGCCTTCGCTCATGCCCGAAGTGGGCTCGTCCATCATCAGCAGCCGCGGCCGCGCCGCCAGCGCGCGCGCCAGATCCATCCGCTTGAGCAGGCCGAACGGCAGCTCCGACGCAGGCATGTCCTGATAGCCGAGCAGGTCGAACCGTTCGAGCACCGCCATCGCCTGCCGCACCGCGTCCGCTTCCTGGCGTCGCGCCAGACCGGTGGCCAGCGCCGCGTGCCAGAACGGCACATGCGCGTGGCGGCCGACGCCAACCAGCACGTTGTCCAGCACCGTCATCTCGCCGAAGGCCTCGACATGCTGGAACGTGCGTCCGATGCCGCGCCGGCTTACCGCATGGCCCGGCAGGCCGGTGATGTCCTCGCCATCGAGCCGCACCGTGCCGCCGCTCACCGGCACCGCCCCCGTGATGGCGTTGATGACCGTGGTCTTGCCCGCGCCGTTGGGGCCGATCAGCCCGCGAATTTCGCCGACAGCCACCGTGAGGCTGACGTCCGACACAGCCAACAGGCCGCCGAAACGCACCTGCAACCGGTCGATGCGCAAACGCTCGCTCATCGCGCATCCCCGCCGACGGTCGCACCGGCTCGCTTCAGCCGACGCCGCAGCGCCCACCACAGCGTGACCAGCCCATGCGGCATGAAGATCAGGAACCCCAGCAGGATCAGCGTGTAGATGACATCACTGTATTCCTTGACCGGTCGCAGCAGCTCGGGCAGCGCGCTGAGCACCGTGGCACCGATCACCGAACCCGCGACCGAACCCATGCCGCCCACCACGATGAACGTGATGTGACGCAGCGCCGCCGAGACCCCGAACTCGTTGGGGTCGATGAACCCGACCACGATCGCCATCAGGCCCCCGGCCAGCCCGGCATAAGCGGCCGACAGCGCGAAGGCGGCCAGCTTGACCCGCTGCACCGACACGCCGAGCGCCTGTGCAGCATGCGGGCTGAGGCGTACCGCGTTCAGCTCGCGCCCGACACGCGACTTCAGCAGATTGACCGCGCTCCAGATCGACAGACCGCAGGCGGTCAGCACGATCAGGAATCGCTGATACTCGCTGACACGGAAGTCGCCGATCGATGCCTTGGGCACCATCAGGCCACGCACGCCGCCGGTCAGGTCGGAAAACTCCTCGATCGCGATCTGCACGATCTGCAGGAAGCCAAGCGTTGCCAGCGCCAGATAGATGCCCGCGAGCCGGCTTGCTGGCGCACCCAGCAGCGCGCCCATCGCTGCAGCCGCGGCGGCACCGAGCGGGATCGCACCCCAGAACGGAATACCGAGCTTGGCGGTCAGCAGCGCCGACGTGTAGGCACCAATTGCCATGAACGACGAATGGCACAGCGAGATCTGGCCGGAGTTTCCGGTCAGAAGATTCAGTCCGATCGCCGCGATGATGTTGATCATCAGCAGGCTGGCCAAGTAGATCGCGTAGCTGCCGAAGCGGCTGGCCACGGCAGCGATCGCCACCGCGAGCGCCAGTCCGATCAGCGCGCGATGGCGGCTGAGGAACTCAGACACGCTTGACCTCCGCCGCGCCGAACAGGCCCTGCGGCCGGAACACCAACAGCAGCATCAGCAGGATGAACGGCACCAGATTCTTGAAGGTCGAGCTGACCAGCACGCCAGAGAAGGTCTCGATCAGGCCAACCGCCAGCCCACCGACGAGCGCGCCCGGCACGCTGGTGAAGCCGCCGATCACCGCTGCCAGCAGGCCGCGCAGGATCAGGTGACCGATCTCGGGATTGATGCCGATCATCGGCGCCACCAGCAGCCCGGCCACCGCGCCGATTGCGGTGCTGATCGCCCACGACCAGCGCCACGCGGACTCGACCCGGATGCCCATCAGCCGCGCCGCGTCGGCGTTGACCGAGACTGCACGCATCGCCTTGCCCAGCCGCGTGTAGCGGAAGAACGCCATCACACCGCCGGTGACGAGGCCGGTGCACACCAGGATCCACAGCGCGGTCGGATTGATGCGCAATCCCGCCACCTCCAGCGGATCGGAACCGAAAGGACCATCGATGCTCGCCGGGCTGTCGCCGAACTTCACCGAGATCAGGCCCTTGATCAGCAGGCCGATCGCGAACGTGGCAATCACCAGCGTGAATTCAGGCGCGCGGACGATCGGCCGGATCAGCGCGCGCTCGATCGCGATGCCACCCACGGCGCCGAGGATCATCACGGCAACGAATACGGCTGGATACGGCAAACCGAGAGTGGTCAGCACCAGCGCCGCGTAGGCACCGAGTGTCAGCATCTCGCCCTGGGCGAAGTTCAGCACGCCCGAGGCCTTGAACGGGATGACGATGGCCAGCGCCACCAGCGCGTAAATGGCGCCGATGCCGACGCCGGCGATGGCCAGCTGGAACGCGAGGGTCGCGGTCATGCGAAAAGCGGCCTGTCAGGCTGGGCGCGCTGCCGTTGGCTGCAGCGTGCCTCGGTCGGGCGCGAAGCCCTGAGGGCCGCGCGCCCGACGCCCGCAGCGTCGACTAGTTGTAGCGCTTCAGGATGTCGCTTTCGCGCGCGCTCGACCAGTTGATCGGCTCCCACTGGCCGTCCTTCACGACCATCGGCACCAGCGACAGGTTGCCGATGTGATGCCGGGTCGCGAAAGTACGCGGGGTTGCCACTGGGCTGACGCGGTAGTTCTGGATGCCTTCGAGCGCCTTGATCAGACCATCGGTCGTCAGGTTGGCTCCCGCGCGCCGCAGGCCCTCGGCCAGCACATACATGTCGCCATAGGCGAGCAGGTCGAAGTTGTTCGGCCGGCCGGCCGGCGCGCTCGGATACTCCCTACGCCAGGCGGCCTCCCACTTGACCATGTCAGGTGCTTTCGAGCCGGGCAGGAACGGGATCAGCGAGAAGCCGGTCACGCCCTCGGCCGACGCCTTGGCGGCCGTTACCAGCGCCGGATCGACCATGTTGCTGCCCACGAAGAACGGCTGCTTCAGTCCGAGCTCCTTGGCCTGGCGCATCGCGATCGATGCCTCCGCCGGGTTGCCGAAGAAGGCGATCACGTCCGGGTTGGCCTTCTGCACCGTGACCAGTTGCGCGGTGAAGTCCTTGTCGCCGATGTTGAACTCGACGCGCGAAACCGGAGCAAGCTGGAACCAGTTCTTCAGCTTGTCGACCGTGGCGTCGCCCTCGTTGCGCGGGTACTCCTCGCGACCGCTCATGATCGCGATGCGCTTGGAGCGGCTCGCCAGGAATTCGGCATACAGCTCGCCGTAGCGCGCCGATTCGGTGGTGCCACCGCGAAACGTGTTGCGTGCGAACGGCCAGGTCACCTGCGGCGCCGAGGCGATCGACACGTAGAACACCAGACCCTTTTCCTTCATGTAGTCGACCGCGCCGACCGTGGCGTTACTGCCGCCAACCGACATGACCGCCAGCACCTTGTCCTGCTCGACCATCTTCTTGACGGCAGCCAGCGCGCGCGTGGGCGAGTGGCCATCATCCTCGAACACCACGGCGATCTTGCGGCCGTTGATACCACCGGCCGCGTTGATTTCCTTGGCTGCCAGCAGCATGCCGTCGCGCCCCGCCAGCCCGATGTAGGCCGCCGGTCCCGTGATCGGCCCGTGGGCGCCGATCGTGATGGTGTCCGCTGATACGCCCTGCTGCTGTGCCGATGACGGCAGCGCCGCCATCATCGCGATGCCGCCGAGGGCGGCCAGTACCTGTCTCCTCATGATGCGTCTCCCGCGCTTTAAAAAAGTGACTGAGCGCTCAGATTGCTCTTCGGTTTACCGGCAGTCAATCTTGCAGCGCGGCAATCGCCACCTCTTTTGTCTCAGACAAATCCAGACGACGCGAAGAATTTCGCCCAGCGGACCACTGCGCTACATTTCTGATTCATTGTTCAGATCACGGAGTTCCTGCGTGTCCAGCACGCCCTCATCCCTCGCGCCCGCAGGCGGCACGAAGTCGCGACGCATCCGCACGGCCACCAAGAATCCGGAGCGCATCCGCGCCTGGCGCGAACGTCTGATCAACGCCGCGATCACCGTGTTCATGGAAAAGGGATTCCACAACACGACCGTGCGCGATATCGGCCGCGCCGCCGGCATGACCCAGGGCACGATCTACAACTATGTCACCAGCAAGGACGACATCCTGTATCTGGTGTGCGACCGCATCGTCGCGGAGTACAACGACGAGACGCGCAAGGCGATCGCCGCATCGGACGATCCGGCCGAGCGCGTGCGGCTGGCGGTACGGGCCATCGCCGAGGTGATGTACGAGCATCGGCGCGAGATTCTGCTGATCTATCAGGACAGTCATCTCCTCGACAGCCGCTCGCGCCGCGTGATCCTGGCGCGAGTCGAGGAGTTCATTGGAATGTTCGAGCGCATCATCGTGGAGGCAGCTGAGCAGCTCGGCGTCGCGCTGCCGTACCCGCACCTGGCGGCGAACATGCTGACTTTTCTGCCGGTGATGATCGCGCTGCGCGGCTGGTCGCTGAAGGCGACCCATTCGCCCCAGCGCGTGATCGAGGAGATCACGCGCTTCGTGATGCGAGGCCTGGGCTTCGAGGAGGCAAAGGCAAAGCCACAGCCGCGGCAGCGCCGCCTGAGTGCCTAGGCAGTACTTCGCAGCAGCGCGGCGGCGCCAGTTGCCGACCGCGACACCCGCGCGAGACCCGCCCTACGGCTGCCGGACCGTCACCACCACGTCAACGCGGCGGTTGGGCAGCAGGCACTCTTCGAGTTCAGTACGAGACTTGAAGCGCTCGCTGCACGCCTGGACCTGCTGCGCGTCGCCGCTGGCCGACACCGAAATGCGCGACGCATCGATGCCCAGTCTTGCCAGTTCAGCCCGGATGGTGGCGGCGCGCTGCTCGGACAGGCGCTGGTTGTAGTCGGCCTGGCCAGTGCTGTTCAATCGGTCCGCGTGGCCGACCAGCTTCACGGACACCACGGACAGCTTGTCAGCCTGGATACGACGGGCCAGCGCGTCGAGTTGTGCACGCGATACCGGGCGAATCGATGCTGCATCGGACTTGTCGAACGCGAACAGCACGCTGGCCGTCATCTCGATCAGTCGCTCGACCACCGGGGGCACGACAACCGGGACCGGCGGCGCAGGCGGTACCGGCGGCGGCAGGCAGGCCTCGGCGCCCGCCTGCGCCTCGCCAATCAGGTCCTCGGCGATCTGCACATAGGGCTTGGCATGGCGCCACTGTTGCTGGTTGAACTCGTTGCCGGCGTGCACCAGTTCGACCTCGGCGCAGGCAACCTTGTTTGAAACGCAGCGAAAGCCCGCGTGGCCGCGCAGCGCGGTGGCGCGCTGCCACAGGTCGGGCCGAAGCCGCGCTGCGCCATTAACCAGCGGTGTGTCGTTACCGGGCGTAGCGCCCTGCTCCATCGCGACGATGAGCTTCTCGGCTTCGCCAAGCGCCGCCTGCGGGAAGTCGCTGCGGTCGTTGCGCGTGTACTCGTGGAAGCTGACGTCGAGCCAGCATTGCGCCTTGGCCAGGTGATAGTCGCGTACCGGACGGCCACGGTCGTTCAGGCCCTTGATCCGGGCCTGCACCGATTCGTAGGTTCGATGATCAGCCTGGATCGCCTGGTCGCTGATGCGTTCGGACGCAGGCTTCAGTTGAGCGGCGCCCTGGGCGTGTACGCCGAATGCGGTGACCAGCAAGGTGGCCAGGGTCGCCAGCGAGGCGGACTGACGGAGGAAGATGCTCATCGGTCGAGACTCCTGTTGACCTCGGGGTCGCGTCCCTTGAAGAGGTTT
>CAZTUT010000008.1:0-39179 GCA_964616395.1 uncultured Burkholderiaceae bacterium | reverse complement strand
GACAAATGCTATCGGCGGCCGCACTTCGACGCCGGCCAGTTCGTCGAAAGCTTCGACGACGCGGGCGCGCGTGCCGGCTACTGCCTGTACAAGGTCGGCTGCAAGGGCCCGACCACCTACAACGCCTGCTCGACCACGCGCTGGAACGAGGGCGTGAGCTTCCCGATTGCCTCGGGCCATGGCTGTATCGGCTGCTCCGAGGACGGTTTCTGGGACAAGGGCTCGTTCTACGACCGGCTCACCGACATCAAGGCCTTCGGCGTGGAGGCCAATGCCGACCAGGTCGGCGCCGTGGTGGCGGGTGTCACCGGCGCGGCGATCGTCGCGCATGCGGCGGTGGGCGCGATCCAGCGCGCCGCCAATCGGGGCAAGTCGAACGCGACGGCACAGACCGTCCAGGGTGGGGGGGAGTAAGCCATGTCTGTCATCGAAACCCAAGGCTTCAAGCTGGATAACAGCGGCAAGCGCGTGGTGGTCGATCCGATCACCCGGATCGAGGGTCACCTGCGGGTCGAGGTCAACCTCGACAAGGACAACGTGATTCGCAATGCCGTGTCCACGGGCCCGATGTGGCGCGGGCTCGAGGTGATCCTCAAGGGCCGCGACCCGCGCGATGCGTGGGCCTTCGTCGAGCGCATCTGCGGTGTCTGCACCGGCACCCATGCGCTGGCCAGCGTGCGCGCCGTCGAGGACGCGCTGAACATCCGGATTCCGGACAACGCCAACATCGTGCGCAACCTGATGCACGCGACGCTGTACGCGCACGATCACCTCGTGCATTTCTATCACCTGCATGCGCTCGACTGGGTCGATGTGGTCAGCGCGCTGAAGGCCGATCCGAAGAAGACCTCGGAGCTGGCGCAGTCGATCAGCAGCTGGCCGATGAGCTCGCCAGGCTACTTCCGCGACCTGCAGAACCGCCTGAAGAAGTTCGTCGAGAGCGGCCAGCTCGGCCCGTTCAAGAATGGCTACTGGGGCCACCCGGCCTACAAGCTGCCGCCCGAAGCGAACCTGATGGCGGTTGCGCACTATCTGGAAGCGCTCGACTTCCAGAAAGAGATCGTCAAGGTCCAGACCATCTTCGGCGGCAAGAACCCGCACCCGAACTGGATGGTCGGCGGCGTGCCCTGCTCGTTCAATCTGGACGGCGTGGGCGCGGTCGGTGCGATCAACATGGAGCGGCTGAACATGGTGTCGAAGATCATCGACGACACCATCGCCTTCATCGACAACGTGTATGTGCCCGACCTGATGGCGATTGCCTCGTTCTACAAGGACTGGGGCGCGATCGGCGGCGGCATATCCAGTCAGAACCTGCTGTGCTACGGCGAGTTCCCCGATATCGCCAACGACGACAGCAACAAGAGCCTGCTGATGCCGCGCGGCGCCATCCTGGGGGGCAACCTGAAGGAGATCCACAAGGTCGACCTGAAGGATCTGTCGATGATCCAGGAGCACGTCAACCACAGCTGGTACAAGTATCCGGACGAGACCAAGGGTCTGCATCCGTGGGATGGCGTGACCGAGCCGAGCTTCGTGCTGGGCAAGGGCACCAAGGGCACCAAGACCAACATCCAGAACCTCGACGAAAGCGCCAAGTACAGCTGGGTCAAGTCGCCGCGCTTCAAGGGTCAGCCGATGGAGGTCGGGCCGCTGGCGCGCTACGTGATGTACTACGCGATGGGCATCCCCGAGTTCAAGGAGCCGGTCGACAAGGTGCTCAAGACACTCGATGTGCCGGTGCAGGCGCTGTTCTCCACGCTCGGCCGCACGGCGGCGCGCGGCCTGGAAGCGTCCTGGGCAGCCCACAAGATGAAGTACTTCTTCAACAAGCTGATGGCCAACCTCAAGGCCGGCAACTTCTCCACCGCGAACGTGGAGCTGTGGGATCCGGCCAAGTGGCCCGCCGAGGCCCGTGGCGCCGGTTACTGCGAGGCGCCGCGTGGTGCGCTCGGGCACTGGATCAAGGTGCGCAACCAGAAGATCGACAACTACCAGTGCATCGTGCCGACGACCTGGAACGCCGGCCCGCGTGACGCCAAGAACCAGATCGGCGCCTACGAGGCCAGCCTGATGAACACCAAGGTGGCCAAGGCCGACGAGCCGCTGGAGATCATTCGCACGATCCACAGCTTCGACCCGTGCCTGGCTTGTGCAACCCATGTCGTCTCGCCGGAAGGCGAGGAGATCACGCGCGTCACCGTGCGCTAGCGGCGGGAGGCCAACATGGCAGCTGTCTCACATGGCACACCCCACGCGGTCTACGTGTGGGAAGCCCCGGTGCGCCTCTGGCACTGGGTGATGATGTTCGCGATGTTCGTGCTGGTGGCCACCGGGTTTCTGATCGGTGTGCCGCCTCCGTCGGTTGGCGGTGAGGCCACCTTCACGTTCTGGTTCGGCTACATCCGCTTCCTGCACTTCGCGGCCGGCTACATCTTCGCGATCATGATGGTGCTGCGGATCTACTGGGCGTTCGTCGGCAACACGTACGCGCGCGAGATCTTCGTGGTGCCGGTGTCGCTATTCACCGCAAAGCTCTGGAAGGGACTCATCAACGACGTGCTCTTCTATCTGTTCCTGACGCGTGACGGCGGCCGCTACGAGGGCCACAACCCGCTGGCAGCGATTGCGATGTTCTTCATGTACCTGCTTGGCTCGCTGTGGATGATCCTGTCGGGCTTCGCGCTGTACGGCGAAGGCACCGGTATGAACTCCTGGCAGTTCCGCTTCTTCACCTCGTGGCTGCAACCGCTGATCGGCGACAGCCAGGCGCTGCACACGTGGCACCGCGTTGGCATGTGGTACCTGATCCTGTTCTCGATGGTCCACATGTACATGGTGGTGCGGCAGGACGTGTTCAGCAAGGAAACGATCATCAGCACGATGATCAACGGCTGGCGCGTGCCCAAGCCTTGAGCCGCACGCGTCCGGGAGCCGATGTGAGCGCCGCACCTCAGATCGTCAAGACCGCCGCCGGGGCGGGCCGTCCGGCTGTCCGGCCGCTGTCGGCTGCTGCCGCGCGGGTCGCGCCCGGCGCTGCGCCGCGACTGTCGTCGCGGCGCGCGCCACCCCATCCCGGCTACTTCCTCGAGACACGCTTTCTCAAGCCGCTGGGCATCACCCAGCAGGCGCTGGCGGCCACGCTGGGCATCTCGCGCCGTCGCGTCAACGAACTGATCCGCGGCCATCGCGGCATCACCGCCGATACGGCCGTGCGTCTCGCGGTGTTCTTCGGCAACCCGGCCAGCTTCTGGATGCAGCTTCAGACGGACTGGGACCTGTACAACGCCGAGGCCGCGCTGCGTCTTGGCGAAGCACGCCCACGGTCACGCCGCGATTGATCTTCCTCAGCGCCGCGCGCATCCGACGATCGTGCATCCACCGGTCCCGCCCTGCGATTGATTCGCGTCAATCGGCGCTGTAACCAGCGTCGTAACTTTCGACTCAGCTGTACCGCTTCCTGTAACAGGCGCGGGTAGCCGTCGGGACCGTCCCGACGTACAGGACGTCGGGAGGCGTGGGTGTCGATACACAATCAGAGTGCAGCGTTGCGCGAGGCCGAAGCATCGGCGCTCGTGCTGGGTATCGGCAATGTCTTGTGGGCCGACGAAGGCTTTGGCGTGCGCGCGGTCGAGGCGCTGCACGAGCGCTATGCGCTGCCGCCCGCGGTCACGCTGATGGATGGCGGAACCCAGGGCCTGGTGCTGCTGGCCGACGTCACCGCGCATCGGCATGTGCTGGTGTTCGATGCGATCGACTTCGGCGATGCGCCGGGCACGCTTCGCGTGCTGCGCAATCGCGAGGTGCCGGCCTGGGCAGGCGCCAAGATGAGCCTGCATCAGCAGAGTTTCATGGAGCTGCTCGCCATTGCCGAGGTGCAGGGGCGCACGCCACCGCACCTGACGCTGATCGGCGTGCAGCCCGAAGTGCTGATGGACTTCGGCGGCAGCCTCAGCGACAGCGTGCGCACCCGCTTGCCCGAGGCGATTGCGCTCGCTGCGGCGGAACTCGCCGCCTGGGGCTTCACGGCCGCGCCGCGCGAGGCGCCGCCGTCCGTTCGCCTGAACGACGAGTCGCTGTGTCTGGCCGATTACGAACGCAACCGGCCCGCGGCCGATGCGGCGTCGCGCATCGGTGACGCACGCTTTCTCAACATCCGCCACGCAATCGAGTCGGGCCCATCAGGCCGCGGCACGCGCTGAGAGCAGAAAGTCATGTGCATTGGCGTCCCTCTGCAGGTGATTGATGTCGAACTCGATGGCGATTTCGCCACCTGTGCCGACGGCACGACACGCGAGCGGCTCGACATGCGTCTGGTCGGCACGCAGCCGACCGGCGCCTGGGTGCTCGCCTTTCATGGCGCGGCCCGCCGTGTCTTGGATGCCGACGAGGCCGCACGTATCCGTGATGCGCTGACCGCGCTGCAGGGCGCACTCGACGGCAGCCTCGATGCCGATGCCGGCGCATTCGACGCGCTGTTTGCCGACCTCGTCGACCGCGAGCCAGCGCTGCCGGCGCATCTGCGTCCGCCGGCGTGAGTTGACCATCCAGGCCCGCCCCCGACCCCGACCCATTGCCGTTCGCCGCAACCGAGGACTCACCTGATGACCGTTGAACTGCACTCCACCGCGCCCGAAAACGCCGCCCCGCCGCTGCATTCGCTGCATCCGCTGATCGCGCGGCTGTGCGCGCAGACCGATGCGCCCGTGCTGACCTCCGACCAGATCGACGCCTGGGCCAACCGCCCCGGACGTGCGCTGCTGGTGTTCACCGAGGACCCGGTCATGTATCGCGAGACGCTCGATCTGGCCGTCATCGTTCCAGAACTGGCGCATGCGTTTCGCAGCCCCGAGGGCGCCGCCTTTCGCGTCGGCGTGTTGCTGCAGAAGGCGGCACGTGCGGCGGCTGCGCGCTATGGCTTCCGGCGTTGGCCTGCGGTCGTGATGCTGGCCGATGGGCAGTATGTCGGTGCGATCGACGGCCTGCGCGAATGGCAGGAGTACCTCGATCTGCTCGGACCGATGTTGACCGCTCCGCCGACGCGTGCGCCCACCGTTGGCATTGCGGTCAACGCCGCCGGCGGCGCGCCCGCCTGTCATTGAACCTCCCGATTCCGCCCAACCTCTCTCGCGAACGGACTGCCATGAAGGACTTCCCGATACCCGTCGTTGCCGCCGGCCCGATCGGTCCCGGCACCCAGGCCGATGAAGGCGACGGCTTCAGCTACGTGCCGATCCCGCGCGACGTCACGCCCTTTTCGATGCCGCAGGTACCGCAGGACGCCGACGCCGTCCACATGGCGGCAGCGCGCAACGTGCTGGCCCGCTTTGTTGATGCCATGCGCGATCCGCTGGCGGCGCCGGTCGAACTGCTGGGATTGCCAGCGCCGGTGGTCGATATCCTCAATCAGACGCTGGGCGAAGGCGAAGTGTCGATCCGCATCGCCCACCAGAATGGGCTGCGGCACGACCTGCGCATCCAGGAGACCGTGTTCGCCGGTGTCTGGCGCGAGCGTCACTTCGATGCCGAGGGACGCCTGCTCAGCGACCTGTTGCTGGCCGCATCCATCCCACACCCGGCGCTGCACTTCGCCGAGCAGACCTCGACGCCGGTGGTGCCGGCGATGACGATTCCGCCGGGCGCGATGAATTCGCCAGCGCTGCTGACCGAGATCCGGTCGGCCGTCTCCGACTACCGGCCGGGGCGCGACCCGCACGTGATCAACCTGACGCTGCTGCCGCTCACGCCCGACGACCTCGCGGTGCTCGACCGCGCGCTGCCCGCCGGCAGCGTGGCGATCCTGTCGCGCGGCTTTGGCAACTGCCGCGTCAGCTCGACCGGCATCCGCCACCTGTGGCGCGTCCAGTACTTCAACAACATGCAGACGCTGATCCTCAACACGCTGGAGATCACCCGCGTGCCCGATGTCGCGCTGGCCGCCGATGAGGATCTGGCCGACAGCCACGAGCGGTTGGTCGAGTTGATCGACTGGATGGGTGAAAGTGCAACCGCCTGAGCCTGGCATGGACACCGCTGCCGTTCCACCCGCACCCCAGACGGCCACGCGCTACGAGTGCAAGGTGTGCTGGATGGTCTACGACCCGGCGCAGGGCGATCCGGTCTGGCAGATCCCGCCGGGTACCGCGTTCGACGCGCTGCCGCCGCACTGGACCTGCCCGAACTGCTCGACCGAGCAGTCGGGCTTTCTCGCGCTCGATGACTGAGGGTCGGGGGGCGGCATGAACGAGTCGGTCCCGCGGGCATCGAGCGATCCAGCCGGCGTCGGCGTGGCTGCCGGCGTGGCCGATACGCGCCTGGATCCGTCGGCGCTGCTCGAGACCACGTTCGCACGCATTCACGAAACGCGGATGGCCGGCCTGCCGTTTGTCAACCCGGCGCTGCGCGTCGAGGCGGTTGGCTTTCGCCGCTGGGAAGGCCTGTGGCTCGGCGTGCTGATCACACCGTGGTTCATGAACCTGATGCTGCTGCCATGCGCCGCGGCGGAACATGCGTGGCCGCAGGTGCGCTACGGCGAGTCGCTCGCGTATCGGCTACCCGCGGGGGTGTTCGAATTCATCCGCGCGCAGGAGGCGCCGCTGGGTGACTATCAAAGCTGCTCGCTGTTTTCGCCGATGGCGGTGTTCGCCGATCAGGCTGGCGCGCGTGCCACGGCCGTGGCTGCGCTTGCTGCGCTCTTCGACGAAGGCACGCGTGCCGGCGTTGAGGGCCCCGGCACATCGCTGGCCGGCCCGGCCGCGAGCCCGGTGGCCGCGGCGTCTGCGCCGCCCTCGCGCCGCGACTTCCTGCGCGGCCGCTGGCAGGGCGAGACACTTTCCGTCAGCGAGCCGCCGAATGCGGCCTAGCCGATCCGACGACGTCATGAGCAACAGCACTGGCCGCCAGACCCGCAGCTCAGAGATGCGCCCGGGCGTCGATCCAGACACGCTCGCCGGCCGTATCGCTGTCGATCTGCATGTCGCCGACGGCGGTGTCACGCATGTTGAGGTGCGATCGAGCCGTCCGCACCTGGCGGCACGACTGCTGCGCGGTCAGCCGGCAGAGTTCGCGGCTCATGCTGTGCCGCGCCTGTACTCGCTGTGCGCCGGTGCCCATGCGGTGGCTGCGCAGCGTGCGCATCAGGCCGCGATCGGCACCGAGCCGGACGCATCGCAGGTCGCGCTGTGGACAGGCCGGATCGAGGCTGAAACCGCGCGCGAGACGCTGTGGCGCGCGCTGATCGACTGGCCTAAGGCTTTGGGCGAGTTGCCCGATCCGGTCGCGCTGGCCGCGCTGCGCAGTGCGCAGGCTGTCAGCGGTTCGAATGACTACCTGGCGCTGCTGCGGCAGATCGTCGAGCGTCATGTACTCGGCATGCAGGCCGATCGCTGGGTCGCGCAGGAAAGTGCGGATGCACTGCGCGCGTGGATGGCATCGGCAGTCACGCCCTCCGCGCGGTTTCTCGCCATGCTTGGGCGCAAGGCAGCACGGCCGGCGGACAGACACCACACTGACGACGGATCGGTCGCCTCGGACCCGCGTGAGACGCGCGGCGCCATCGACGCGTCCGGCGCCGTGGCGCTGCTGCCATCGCTGGCCGATGAGCGCGTGGCGGCGTCCATCGGCGCTGCGCTGCGTGCCGATCCGGCGTTTGCGCAGTGGCCGCTCTGGCAGGGTGCGCCGGCCGAGACGGGCGCGCTGGCGCGGATGAACAGCGACTCGCGCATTGCCGCGCTGCGCGCTGTCGAGGGTGTGTCGCCACGACTGCGCTGGGCCGCGCGGCTGATCGAGCTGGCGCGTATCGCAGCCGGCATGGCGTCGTCGCTGCCACTGCATGGCGCACTGGCGCTGCCGGATCACGCCGGCCAGCGCTGCGGCCTTGGCTGGGCCGAGACGGCACGCGGCGTGCTGGTTCACGTCGTCGCCGTCGACCGCCGCAGCGCGGATGCCCGCATCGTCGACTACCGGGTGCTGGCGCCGACCGAGTGGAACTTCCATCCGCGCGGTGTGCTGGCCACGACGCTGATCGCCCAGCGGGCCGACGCGCCGGAGGCGTTGCGCGAGCGCGCGCAACGGCTGATCGACGCGCTCGACCCGTGTGTGCCCTGCACGCTGCATGTGCGCGAGGAGGTGGCGATTGCATGAGATGAGCCTGGCCGAGGGCGTGCTCGGCGTGGTCGAAGATGCGCTGCGCGGCGAGCCCGGCGGCGTGCAGGTACGTTCGGTGCGGCTGGAGATCGGGCAACTGGCCGCGGTCGAGATCGACGCGCTGCGCTTCTCGTTCGACGTGGTCAAGCGCGGCAGCGTGGCCGATGCGGCGCGGCTCGACGTGATCGAGCTGCCCGGCCAGGCCTGGTGCATGCAGTGCGCGGAAACGGTGGCGCTGGCGCAGCGTGGCGACGGCTGCCCGCGCTGCGGCAGCCATCAGTTGCAGGTGACTGGCGGCGACGAGCTGCGGGTCAAGGACATCGAGCTGGCCTGACGGCTGGCGCAGGAGAGCGGCATGTGCACGGTTTGCGGTTGCGGCGAAGGCGAAACGAAGATCGATGGCGGTACGGTGCACCAGCATGCCGATGGCACCGTGCATGCGCATCCGCATGACCACGCGCAGGAGCATGTGCACGAGCACGCACATGGCCATGCGCAGGGGCACAGCCACGCGCATGACCACGGTCATGATCATTCGCATGCAGAGGACCTCGATCATGGCCATGTGCATGGCCCCGGCTGCGGCCACGACCATGGGCACGATCACCTGCACTATGGCCACGGGCCAGCGCACGCGCATGCGCCCGGCATGAGTCAGGCGCGGATGGTGGCGATCGAGCGCAACATCCTCGAAAAGAACGACACCCATGCGCGCGGCAACCGCCGCCGCTTTGCCGAGCAGGGCATCTTCGCGCTCAACCTCGTGTCCAGCCCCGGCTCGGGCAAGACCACGCTGCTGGTCGAGACGCTCAAGCGGCTGGGCGGCACGCTGCCGGTGGCGGTGATCGAGGGCGACCAGCAGACCGCCAACGACGCCGAGCGCATCCGCGCCACCGGCACGCGCGCGGTGCAGATCAACACCGGCAAGGGCTGTCACCTCGACGCCAGCCAGATCGAGCACGCGCTCGGGCACCTTGCGCCGGCGCCGGACTCGGTGCTGTTCATCGAGAACGTCGGCAACCTCGTCTGCCCGTCGGCGTTCGACCTGGGCGAGGCACACAAGGTGGTGGTGCTCAGCGTCACCGAAGGCGAGGACAAGCCGCTCAAGTACCCGGACATGTTCGCTGCCGCCCGCCTGATGCTGCTCAACAAGGTTGATCTGCTGCCTTATCTGGAGTTTGACGTCGCGCGCGCGATTGCCGCCGCGCGGCGCGTCAACCCGTCGATCGAGGTGCTGCAGGTGTCGGCCACGCGTGGCACCGGCATGGACGCCTGGCTCGACTGGCTGCGCGCGGGCGCAAGCGCCGCGGTTGCGCAGCGCGCCGAGCTCGCCGCGCAGGCCGGCCGGCGGCTGGCGCTGCTCGAAGAACACATCGCCGCGCTGCGCTGAGCGGGTAACCGGTCACTTGCGTCCGCCCGCCGTGTTTTCGCCTCGCCGCCCTCGAATCGCTCACCTTTAGCTCATCATGAACTGCGCCGTCGTTACCCCCAGCCCGCCGCAGGCCCGCCGCATCCGCGTGCGCGGGCTGGTGCAGGGCGTGGGCTTCCGGCCATTCGTCTACCGGCTGGCGACCGAGCTGCAACTCGATGGCTGCGTGTTCAACGACGGTGATGGCGTGCAGATCGACGTGGCCGGCGCGCAGGCCGCGATCGCCGCGCTGATCGAGCGGCTGCGCAGCGAGGCGCCGCCGCTGGCGCGCGTCACGCAGGTCGAGTCGGCGCCGATCGCGCAGGCGCTGGCGGCGGGTTTCCGCATCGTCGAGAGCCGGCATGGCGTCGTGCGCACCGGCATCACGCCCGACGCCGCGGTGTGCGCCGCCTGCCTCGACGAGCTGTTCGACCCGGCCGACCGCCGTCATCGCTACCCGTTCATCAACTGCACGCACTGCGGACCGCGCTTCACGATCACCGGCGCGCTGCCCTACGACCGGCCGCACACCAGCATGGCGCGCTTCACGCAATGCCCGGCCTGCCAGCGCGAGTACGACGATCCGCTCGACCGCCGCTTCCACGCGCAGCCCAACGCCTGCCCGGTCTGTGGTCCGCATTTGTGGCTGGCCGATGCCGCCGGCCGGCGCATCGCGACCGACGATGTGATCGCCGCCACGCTCGCCGCGCTGCGCGCCGGCCGCATCGTCGCGCTCAAGGGCCTGGGCGGCTTCCAGCTCGTCTGCGATGCGCGCCAGCCCGAGGCGGTCGCACGGCTGCGCCAGCGAAAGCAGCGCGACGAGAAGCCGTTTGCGGTGATGGCGGCCAACGTGGCGTCGCTGCGCGACGTGGTGCGCGTCGATGCGCAGGCCGAGGCGTTGCTTGCAAGTGCCGCCGCGCCGATCGTTCTGCTGCCGTTTTGCGAGGGCGCGGCCGATCCGCTGCCGGGCATCGCGCCCGGGCTGGCCGAACTCGGCGCCCTGCTGCCCACCGCGCCGCTGCACTGGCTGCTGTTCCACGAGGCGGCCGGCCGTCCGGCCGGGCGCGACTGGCGCCATCAGCCGCAGCCGCTGCTGCTGGTGATGACCAGTGCCAACCCCGGCGGCGAGCCGCTGGTGATCGATAACGACGAAGCAGTGGCGCGGCTCGGCGGCATTGCCGACCTGTTCGTCATGCACGACCGCGACATCCTGATCCGCTGCGACGACAGCGTGGTGCGCGCGGCCGACGACGGCGCGCCGGTCTTCGTCCGTCGCGCGCGCGGCTACACGCCGGCGCCGATCGCGCTGCCTGCGTCTGGTCCGTCGGTGCTGGCGCTCGGCGGCTACCTGAAGAACACCTGCTGCCTGACGCGCGACGCGCAGGCCTTTCTGTCGCAGCACATCGGCGATCTGGACAACGCCGCCAGTTGCGAGGCGCTGGAGCAGGCGGTCGCGCATCTGCAGCGCGTGCTCGAACTGCGCCCACAGGCCATTGCCCACGATCTGCACCCGGACTTCTTCGGCACCCGTCTGGCGCTGCGACTGGCCGACGAGCTCGGCGTGCCGGCGCTGGCGATCCAGCACCACCATGCGCATATCGCTGCTGTCTGCGCCGAGCACGGCGAACGCAGCCCGGTGATCGGCCTGGCGCTCGACGGGGTGGGCCACGGCCTGGACGACGCGTTCGACACTGGCACCGTCTGGGGCGGCGAGCTGCTGCGCGTCGATGCGCGCGGTGCAGCCCGTCTCGGTCATCTGCAACCGCTGGCGCTGCCCGGCGGCGATCGGGCCGCGCGCGAGCCCTGGCGGATGGCCGCGGCGGCGCTGCATGCGCTTGGCCGCAATCACGAGATCGCGCGCCGCTTCGCGCGGCAGCCGGGGGCAGCCACCGTGGCCGCCATGCTGGCCGGCGGGCTGCGCGTGCCGCCGACCACCAGCGCCGGTCGCTGGTTCGATGCCGCCGCTGGCCTGCTCGGCGTGTGCGACGTGATGAACTTCGAAGGCCAGGCCGCGATGCGACTTGAAGCGCTGGCGCGTCGGCACGGTGCGGTGGCGGCCGAGCCCGATCTGGCGCGCCTGCGCGAAAGCGACGCCGGCACGGTGCTCGACCTGCTGCCACTGGCCGCACGGCTGGCCGACGAGCGCGATGCCGGGCGCGGCGCGGCACTGTTCCACGCGGTGCTGGCGCAGGCACTGGCCGACTGGGCGGGGGCCGCGGCGGCCAATACCGGCATCGCCACGGTCGCGCTCGGCGGCGGCGTGTTTCTCAATGCCACGCTGTTGCGCGAGTTGCAGGTGCTGCTGCGGGCACGCGGCCTGCGGGTGCTCACCGCACGCCAGGCACCGGTCAACGACGGTGGTCTGTCGCTCGGCCAGGCCTGGGCCGCGATCCAACAACTGATGCAAGGAGCCTGACATGTGCCTCGCCCTGCCGGTACGCGTGACCGAACGGGTCGGCGAGTCCGACGCGATCGTCGATCTCGGCGGCATCCGCAAGCAGATCTCGCTGGCGCTGGTCGACGACGTGGCCGTCGGCGACTATGTGATCCTGCATGTCGGTTACGCGTTATCGCGGCTCGATCCGGTCGAAGCCGAGAACACGCTGGCGCTGTTTCGCGAAGCCGGCCTGACAGCGCCGCAAGGTCAGGAGAGCGCCGCGTGAAGTACATCGACGAGTTCCGTGACGGCGCGCTCGCGCGTCGCATCGCCGCGCAGATCGCCGCCGAGGTGCGCGCCGACCGCCGCTATCACTTCATGGAGTTCTGTGGCGGCCATACGCACGCGATCTCGCGCTACGGCGTAGCCGATCTGCTGCCGCCCAACGTGAAGATGATTCATGGCCCCGGCTGCCCGGTGTGCGTGCTGCCGATCGGGCGCGTCGACCTGGCGATCGAACTGGCGCTCGAGCGCGGCGTGATCCTGTGCACCTACGGCGATGTGTTGCGGGTACCGGCCTCTGGCGGATTGAGCCTGCTGAAGGCCAAGGCACGCGGTGCCGACGTGCGGATGATCTACTCGGCCGCCGACGCGCTCGACCTGGCGCGCCGCCACCCGCAGCGCGAGGTGGTGTTCTTCGCGATCGGCTTCGAGACCACCACGCCACCGACCGCGCTGGTGATCCGCCAGGCCGCCGCCGAGCAGATCGGCAACTTCAGCGTGGTCTGCAATCACGTGCTGACGCCGGCGGCGATCGGCAACATCCTCGAATCGCCGGAGGTACGCAGGCTCGGCACGGTGCCGCTCGACGGCTTCATCGGCCCGGCCCACGTGAGCACGGTGATCGGTAGCCAGCCCTACGAGTTCTTTGCCGAGGAGTATCGCAAGCCGGTGGTGATCGCCGGCTTCGAGCCGCTCGACGTGATGCAGGCCATCCTGATGCTGGTGCGGCAGGTCAACGATGGCCGCTGCGAGGTCGAAAACGAGTTCACGCGCGCGGTCACGCGCGACGGCAACCTGAAGGCGCAGACGCTGGTGGGCGAGGTGTTCGAGCTGCGCCGTGCGTTCGACTGGCGTGGCCTCGGCGAGGTGCCGTACTCGGCGCTGGCGATCCGCGCCGAGTTCGGCGCCTGGGATGCCGAGCGCAAGTTCGCGCTGCGCACGCAGCGCGTGGCCGACAACAAGGCCTGCGAGTGCGGCGCGATCCTGCGCGGTGTGAAGCACCCGCGCGACTGCAGGATCTTCGGCACCGTGTGCACGCCAGAAAATCCGGTGGGATCGTGCATGGTCTCCAGCGAAGGTGCCTGCGCTGCCTACTACAGCTACGGGCGGCACAAGGAGGTGCAGCCGGTACCGGTTGCCATGCCGCAGACACGCACTGCATCCGCGCTGGTCGCATCATGAACAAGCCCGTGAAACCCGGCTACAGCCGCCCGCTGGATCTGAAGCACGGGCGCATTGATCTCACCCACGGCTCCGGCGGCCGCGCGATGGCGCAGCTGATCGACCAGCTGTTCGCCGCCGCCTTCGACAATCCGGTGCTGGCGCAGAAGAACGACATGGCGACCTTCCGCCTGCCGCCCGGGCGGGTGGTGATGGCCACCGACGCGCATGTGGTGTCGCCGCTGTTCTTTCCGGGCGGCGACATCGGTTGCCTGTCGGTGCACGGCACCGTCAACGACGTGGCGATGAGCGGCGCGCAGCCGATCTACCTGGCCGCCAGCTTCATCCTCGAAGAGGGCTTTCCGCTGTCCGACCTGAAGCGCATCGTCGAGTCGATGGCGGCCGCCGCGCGCGAGGCCGGTGTGGCCGTTGTCACCGGCGACACCAAGGTCGTCGAGCAGGGCAAGGGCGACGGCGTGTTCATCACCACCACCGGCGTGGGCGTGGTCGACGACGGCCTCGACATCAGCGGCGAGCGCGCTCGCCCCGGTGACCGCATCATCGTCTCCGGCCCGGTCGGCGATCACGGCATGGCGATCATGTCGCTGCGCGAGTCGCTGGCGTTCGATACCGAGATCGTGTCCGACACCGCCGCGCTGCACCGGCTGGTGCAGGCGATGGTCGGTTCGGTGCGTGCTGCCACGCTGGCCGGCAACGGCATCCGCGTGCTGCGCGACCCGACCCGCGGCGGCCTGGCCACCACGCTCAACGAGATCGCGCATCAGTCAGGTGTGGGCATGCTGCTGGACGAAGCCGCCATCCCGGTGCGGCCGCAGGTGGCCGCTGCCTGCGAGTTCCTCGGGCTCGATCCGCTGTACGTGGCCAACGAGGGCAAGCTGGTTGCCATCGTCGCACCGGCCGACTGCGATGCGCTGCTGGCCGCGATGCGCGCGCATCCGCAGGGCGCGGAGGCAGCGGTGATCGGCACTGTGACCGACGATGCGCATTGCTTCGTGCAGATGGCCACGCGTTTCGGCGGCCGCCGCATCGTCGACTGGCTCAGCGGCGACCAGTTGCCGCGCATCTGCTGACCCGGAGCGCATCATGAAGCTCGCGCTGCGCGCATTCGCGGTGTGGCTGCTGATCGCGGCGGCCGAAGTCGCGCACGGCATGCTGCGGATGGCCTACCTGCGCCCGCTGGTCGGCGACCTGACGTCGCGGCAGTGGGCGATCGTCTCGGGCTCGCTGATCGTGCTGGTCATCGCCTGGCTGACGCGGCGCTTCCTGGCTGCTACCACGGTGAGGCAGCAGTTCGCTGCCGGCGCGCTCTGGGCAACGTTGATGGTGGCGTTCGACCTGCTGCTGGGCCGCTTGTACATCGGCTATCCATGGTCGCGCCTGTTGCAGGACTTCGATCCTTCGCGCGGCGGCTTCATGCTGATCGGCGTGGCGGTGATGGTGCTGGCGCCCTGGATCGTCGCGCGGCGACGCTGACCGATGCGGATCCTGCTGCTGACCCGCAGCTATAACAGCCTGACGCAGCGACTGCACGTCGAGCTGGCATCGCGCGACCACCGGGTCTCGGTCGAGTTCGACATCGCCGATGCCGTCACGCAAGAGGCGGTCGCGCTGTGGCGGCCCGATGTCGTGATCGCGCCGTTCCTGAAGCGCGCGATCCCCGAGTCGGTGTGGCGGCGGGTGCGCTGCCTGATCGTGCACCCCGGCATCGTTGGCGACCGCGGCGCCTCGGCGCTGGACTGGGCGATCGTCGAGCGCGAGCGCGACTGGGGCGTGACCGTGCTGCAGGCCGAGGCCGAGATGGATGCCGGCCCGGTATGGGCGTCGGAGACCTTCGCGATGCGCGCCGGCAGCAAGTCGAGCCTGTATCGCAACGAAGTCACCGAGGCTGCGGTGCGTGCTGTGCTGGTGGCGCTCGAACGGATCGCCTGTGGCGAGAAACCGCGCCGCGTGCAGCCGGGCGAGGCGGGCGTGCGCGGCCGTGCACGCCCGCTGATGACGCAGGCCGATCGTGCGCTCGACTGGCAGCGCCATTCGACCGACGAACTGCTGGCGCGCCTGAACGCCGCCGATGGGGTACCGGGGGTGCGCGACGTGCTGTTCGGCGAACCGGTCCACCTGTTCGATGCGCACCGTGGCGAGCCGGTGGATGCGCGGCCCGGCACGCCGGTGGCGCGCTGCGCGCACGCGGTGCAGATCGCCAGCCGCGACGGCAGCGTCTGGATTGGCCACGCGCGCCGTATTGCCGCGGCGGAGACGGCCGCCCACGCGCAGCCGTTCAAGCTGCCGGTCGGTGCGCTGTTCCCGGCCTCGCTGGCGGCGTTGCCGCAGTGCGCGGGTGACCCGGAGATCGCTTATGCGGAGCACGGCGACGCGGGCGCGCGCGTCGGCGTGCTGCACTTCGCGTTTTACAACGGCGCGATGGGCAGCGCGCAGTGCGAGCGGCTGCGGGCCGCGTATCGGCAGGCATTGCAGCGGCCGACCCGCGTGCTGCTGCTGGCCGGTGGGCCGGACTTCTTCAGCAACGGCATCCACCTGAACCTGATCGAGGCCGCCGCCAGCCCGGCCGACGAGAGCTGGCGCAACATCAACGCGATCGATGACGTCTGCGAGGCGATCCTGACCACGACCGACCGCTGGGTGGTGGCCGCGCTGCAGGGCAATGCCGGCGCCGGTGGCGCGTTCCTGGCGCTGACCGCAGACGAGGTGTGGGCGCGCGACGGCGTGATCCTCAACCCGCACTACAAGAACATGGGCAATCTGTACGGCTCCGAGTACTGGACCTACACGCTGCCGCGGCGCGTGCAGGCAGTCGGCGGCACGACCGCCGATGCAGCGCGCGTGATGAACAACCGGTTGCCGGTGTCGGCGTCGCAGGCGCGTGCGCTCGGTCTGGTCGATTCAGTGATCGAGGCCGATCGCGCTGACTTCCTGCCGACAGCGATCGCCCGCGCGCAGCAGATCGCCTGCGCGCCGGATCTCGATGCACGCCTGGCCCGCAAGCGGGCGCAGCGGCAGCGCGACGAGGCGCAACGGCCATTGGCTGCTTATCGCGCCGACGAACTGGCGCGGATGCGCCGCAATTTCACCGGTTTCGACTCCAGCTACCACGTGGCGCGCAGCTACTTCGTGCGCAAGACACTACCGTCGTGGACACCGCGCCATCTGGCCGTGCACCGCGATCAGACAGCCTCGCGCGGTGACGCCGGCGCCTGAACTAAGGTGCAATCGACGCGGCCTCGCGGCCCCCTGAGACTGCCGGCTCCGCAATTCGATGGAGGACGCCATGACCCGTCTGAAGGCCGCGATCGCGCTGATGCTGGCGGCTGCCGGCCCGGCGCTTGCGCAGGACGATGCGGCCGAGCTTGCCAAGAAGCTCAGCAATCCGGTGGCCGCGCTGATCAGCGTGCCGATGCAGCTGAACTTCGATCAGGACATCGGCGCAGCCCGTCAGGGCGAACGCTGGAGCCTGAACCTGCAGCCGGTGATCCCGATGGATCTCGACCGCAACTGGAACGTGATTTCGCGCACCATCGTGCCCGTGGTCTCGCAGAAGGACATCGTGCCGGGCGCGGGCAGCCAGTTCGGCCTGGGCGACATCGTGCAGAGTGTCTTCTTCTCGCCCAAGGCGCCGACCGCGAGCGGGTGGATCTGGGGTGCCGGCCCGGTGCTGTTGCTGCCCACCGGCACCGACGACCTGCTGAGCGCGAAGAAGTGGGGCGCTGGCCCGACCGCCGTCGTGCTCAAGCAGGCGCATGGCTGGACCTACGGCGCGCTGGGTAACCACCTCTGGTCGTTTGCCGGCGATAGCCAGCGTTCATCGATCAGCTCGACCTTCGTGCAGCCGTTCGTCAGTTACACCACCCCTGACGCCTGGAGCTTCACCTTCAACAGCGAGTCCACCTATGACTGGAAGGCTCGCCAGTGGACGGTGCCGCTGAACCTGATGGCCAGCAAGGTGACGAAGGTCGGCGGACAGCTCATCAGCGTGGGCGGAGGCGTGCGCTACTGGGCCGACGGGCCGCAGCAAGCGCCGCATGGCTGGGGCGCGCGTTTCGTCGTCACGCTGCTGTTCCCCAAGTAGCCGCTGCGGCCGTCTCCGGGCGGTGCGCTATCGTGATCGTGACGCGTAGCGTGCTGGCCATGAAGGTTGGCGCGCCGCGCGCTTCACCTGCTCTGGGAGGCCGCGCATGGAACGCATCACGATCTCGCTGCCCGAGGAACTGGCGGAAGAATTCGACCGCCTGATCGCCGAGCGCGGTTATGACAACCGCTCGGAGGCAGTACGCGACATCCTGCGCGCGCACCTGGACCGGATGCGCGAGGCGCGCGAGGCCGACGGCCAGTGCGTGGCCAACCTCAGCTATGTCTACAACCATCACGAGCGTGAGCTGGCCGAGCGGCTGATGACGATCCAGCATGCGCATCATGATCTGACGGTCAGCACGATGCACGCTCATCTGGACCACGATCACTGCATCGAGACGGTGCTGCTCAAGGGCCCGGTGCAGGCGGTGCGCCGTTTCGCCAATGCGCTGGTCGCCGAGCGTGGCGTGCGCCACGGGCAACTCAATCTGGTGATGGTGGACCTGAGCCGCGCGCATCGCCACGGTGATGGCGAACCCCATAGCCACGTGAAGCCACAGCGGTAGCGCTGAGGGTGGGTGGACGAGTCGAGTACCGGCCCGTCGTCCTTACGACCCTGGCTTCGGGTCGGCCGCACTGACCACGCGGTTGCGGCCCTGGCGCTTGGCTTCGTACAGCGCCATGTCGGCGCGCTTCGCCCAGTCCGCCAGGCTCTCGCCGGGTTGATGGGCCGCAACACCGATGCTCGCTGTGACTCGGGAACCAGGCAGCAGATCTGCTTGCTCGATCCGCTCGCGCAACGCCTCGGCCAGCATGCGCGCCTGTTCGGCACTGGCATCGGGAAGCAGCAGGATGAATTCCTCGCCACCGCTTCGGAACAGCATGTCGCCACTGCGCTTGCGCGCACTGATCTCGGTGGCGACGCGGCGCAGCACTTCATCGCCCGCGCCGTGGCCGTGCAGATCATTGATGCTCTTGAAGTGGTCGATATCGAGCGCCAGAAGCGCGCAGGGGCGCGCGTCCGCGCCAGCGGCCGCCAGCTGCTGCATTTCGGAGTCAAGGTGCCGGCGGTTGTAGGCGCCCGTTAGCGCATCGGTAATCGCCTGACGGTGCAGCGCGCGCTGCAACTGATCGATCACGTCGAGCAGCACGTTGATCATGACCAGCGTCAGTGCGAGCGTTGCGGCCAGCCGCAGTGCTATTGGTATGCCGAGCTTCCACACTGAGATCGCACACACTGCCACGATCAGGGCCGCGCTTACTGCCAGCGCCGTGCCGCGCCGAAGGATCAGGTAGCAGATGAACAGTGTCGGATAGGACCAGAAGGTACCGTTGATGCCCTGCAGCGATACGGACAGACAAACAACCCCTGACAGCGCGCAGGCAAGCGCTTCGTACGGCACGGGTGCTCGCCTGCCCCGAAGAACGGCCAGCCCGTCGATCAGCAGCACCACCTGGGCCAGCCCGATCAGCGTCCCGAGAAGCCATCGACCATCAATCAGGTGATCGAACGTGAACGGCAGCAGCAGGACTGCGGCCAGCAGGCTCAGCGGCGCGACGATCTGGTTCCGGTACGGCTCGAGCGGGTAGGCATCGAACCTGAACCAGCGCCTTAGCACGTGATGCGATTTCGACATCGGGCAGACCGCGGCGAGATTCGGGAGATTGACCAGCAATCTACCGCAGCCTGAGGCGTGCCGATCACTTCATGTGTGTGGTCGCCGGGTTGACCAGAAGGGAACGAACTTCAGCGTCGTCGAGCTGATGAAAGTCTTCGTAGTAAAAACCGATGGCACCGAACGGTTCGGGCTGCGCCAGGCAGATCAGCGCATCGACCTCGGGCCGCAGCATGTCGACCACCGCCGTGGGTGCGACCGGCACCGCAAGCACGATTCGCGCCGGTCTGCGCTGCCGCAGGCCCTGCAGCGCCGCCCGCATCGTGGTGCCGGTGGCGATGCCATCGTCGACCACGATCGCGGTGCAGCCCGCGAGCGGTACGGGTGCGTGATCGCCCAGATAGACCTTGCGGCGGCGCTCGATCTCGGCGCGCTGCACCTGCGCCAGCCGGTCGATGACGTCGGCGCCGATGCCGGTTTCGCGCTGCACCGTCGGGTCGATCACGAGAACCGGCTCGGCGCCATCCATCACCGCAGCCAGCGCCAGCTCGGGCTGGTACGGCACGCCGATCTTGCGAACCAGCAGCAGGTCGAGCGGTGCACGCAACGCGCGGGCGACCTCGAAGGCCACGGGTACACCGCCACGCGGCAGCGCGAGCACGACCGGCCGCACCGGCGCGAGTGCGGCCACGCGCAGTGCCAGCGCGCGGCCTGCTGCCGTACGGTCGGCAAACGGCAGCGCAATCGATTTGCTGTGATTCATCGCGTGACTCCAGGACGCTGGCTGCAGATGAAGCTAGGCCCGACCGGGCCGGTGGCCTTGATCGCGGTCAACGGCGGCGCGCATGCCGCGCGTGACGGCTCCACCGCTGCGACGCCCGCTGCCGCTGAACCGACGTCGCCGGCTGCGCACTTCCCGCTAGCGCAACCTTGGTACCGGACCCCCCCTGTTTGCGGCTCGAAATCGCGCCACGTCCGAACAACAATCAAATGGTTTACGGGGACACGCGAGGAGGTTGCCATGCTGAGCCAGACGGTTCGTGTGGGGATGGTGCGCGCCGCAACGCGCTTCGTGCCCGAGCGGGTCGAGGATCGCGTGCTGCGCTGGGCCGATGCGCTGCGGGCGCGTGGTGGCGTACCGATCCGGCTTGTCCTGCCCAGTGGCCGCGGGGTCGACCTGTCACCGCAGCCGCGGGTGACGGTGCGTATCAACGACCCGGGACTGCTGGCCGAGCTGACCACGCCGACGCTCGACCTGCTGGGCGCGGCCTATGTCGATGGACGGCTCGATGTCGAGGGCGAGATCGGCGAGGTGGTGGCCGCCGCTGACGCGCTGGCCGAGGTCGGTGGCGTATCGGCCACGGCGCGCGCGCCGCTGCGACCAGGCCGGCACCAGTCCGCGCAGGACCGCGAAGACATCCAGTTCCACTACGACGTTGGCAATGCGTTCTACCGGCTGTGGCTCGATGACGCGATGCTCTACTCCTGCGCCTACTTCCGCGATGCATCCAGCACGCTTGAGCAGGCGCAGCGCGACAAGCTCGATCACATCTGCCGCAAGCTGCGCCTGACGCCCGGCGAGCGCTTGCTCGACATCGGCTGTGGCTGGGGCGCGCTGGTGTTGCATGCGGCTCGTCACTACGGGGTCGAGGCGGTCGGCATCACGCTGTCGGTCCAGCAGGCGGACCTGGCGCGGCAGCGTGTTGCGTACGCCGGACTGCAGGATCGCGTGAACATCGAGCTGCTCGACTACCGTGACCTGCCGGCGCGCTTCGGCGACGCCTGCTTCGACAAGGTGGCCAGCGTCGGCATGTTCGAGCACGTGGGCCTGCGCAACCTCGGCGCCTACTTCGGCATCGTGCGCCGCATGCTGCGCGAACGTGGCCTGTTTCTGAATCACGGCATCACGTCGAGCGACGTGAACCACCGGCAGGTCGGCGGCGGCGCCGGCGACTTCATCGACCGCTACGTGTTCCCGCACGGCGAACTGCCGCACGCGCATCTGGCGCTGCGCGAGATGGCGACACAGCAGTTCGAGGTGGTCGACATGGAGTCGCTGCGCCCGCACTACGCGCTGACGCTGGCGCACTGGTCGCAGCGGCTGGAGTCGCGGCAGGTGGAGGCTGCCGGCCTGGTCGGCGAACGCCGCCTGAGGATCTGGCGTATCTACCTGGCCGGCTGCAGCTATGCGTTCCAGCAGGGCTGGATCAACCTGTACCAGATGCTCGGCAGCAAGCAGGTCGAGCCCGGTCTGACCCGGTTGCCGCTGACGCGCGACTGGATCTATGCACGACGCGCGCGAACCTGATCGAAGTCAGCTCTGCGTCAAGCGCAGAAAACACCGTGGTGGTATCAAGGAGGTCCATCGTCACAGGAATCCGCCATGCGTCCGCGCCACCTCGAACGTCACCGCACCGAACGCATTGGCTGGTTGCGTGCCGCCGTGCTCGGTGCCAACGACGGCATCGTTTCCACGGCCAGCCTGATCGTCGGCGTGGCTGCCGCAGGCACGGAGCGCGGCGAGGTCATGGTGGCCGGGCTGGCGGCGCTGGTCGCGGGCGCGATGTCGATGGCCGCTGGCGAATACGTCAGCGTCAGCTCGCAGTCGGACACCGAGAACGCCGACCTGGCGCGCGAGCGCGCCGAGTTGACCGCCGATCCCGAGGCCGAGCGGCGCGAGCTGGTCGGCATCTACCGCGAGCGCGGACTGACCGACGAGCTGGCGACCCAGGTGGCCGACCAGCTGATGGCAAAGGACGCGCTGAAGGCCCATGCCCGCGATGAGCTGGGCATCAGCGAGCATCTGGCGGCCCGCCCGTTGCAGGCGGCGCTGACCTCGGCCGGCACCTTCGCCGCGGGTGCGGTCCTGCCGCTTGGCTGCGCCGCGCTGGTGCCGATGACCGCGATCGTGCCCGCGGTGGCTGCGACATCGCTCGGCTTGCTGGCTGCGCTGGGTGCGCTCGCCGCCTACGCCGGTGGCGCGAAGATCGGTGTGGCGGCCGCACGCGTTGCGTTCTGGGGCGCGGCGGCCATGGCGCTGACCGCCCTGGTCGGACACCTGTTCGGCACGGTCGTTGGTTGAGCCGGCGCCGGCGCCGATGCACGGTCGGCGAATGAGCCGCCCCTACAATCGGCATCTTCGGAAAGTCGGCGGCCTTGCGCTGTCCCGATCCGGGCCAATGCGCATCTGCGTCCGACCCGCAACCCTGAAGGTGTTCGTTTGATCAAGCCGCGCATCCTCGTCGTCGAAGACGAACCCGCGATTGCCGACACCATCGTCTATGCGCTTTCGACCGACGGCTTCGAGCCAGTCTGGCATTCGACCTCGGCCGCGGCATTGCAGGCGGTCGGTGACGGGCCCGACTTCGCGCTGGCCATCCTCGACGTGGGCCTGCCCGACATCAACGGCTTCGAGCTGTTCAAGCGGCTGAGCGTGGCTGCCCCCGCGTTGCCGGCGGTGTTCCTGACCGCGCGCAGCGGCGAGATCGACCGCGTGGTCGGGCTCGAGCTGGGCGCCGACGACTACATCGCCAAGCCGTTTTCACCGCGCGAGCTGGTGGCGCGCGTGCGCACGATCCTGCGTCGGGTGCAGCGTGCGGCGGCACCGGTTGTGCCGGTCGCGCCCGTGCCGGTCGCCGGCGACTTCGAGGTCGACGACGAACGCAAGACCATCCGCTACCGCGGCAAGGCGCTGTCGCTGTCGCGCACCGAGTACCGGCTGCTCAAGGTGCTGATCGAGCGCCCGGGCCGCGTGTTCTCGCGCGACGAGCTGATGCAGCGCGCCTGGGACGATCCGGCGGCTGCGTTCGACCGCACCGTGGATGCGCACGTGAAGCTGGTGCGCGCCAAGCTGCGCGAGATCGCGCCGGACGACGATCCGATCGTCACCCATCGGGGCCTCGGCTACGCGCTGAAGGACGCGGCGCGCTAGCCGTTGATCGGCGCGCAGCGATCCGTACCGGCGACTGACGCCCCACGCTGCTGCCCGCCCATGTCGCGCCGGACCCGGATCTTTCTCGGCATCTTCGCCGTCTACCTGGCGGCGGTCGCGTTCGTGCTGTACCGGGTCACGCTCGACCTCGATCCGCGCTACCGCGAGTCGGCCGAGGAGACGCTGGTCGACACCGCGCAACTGCTGGCCACGCTGCTGGAGCGCAACACCTTCAACGGCGTCATCCCGACCGACGACCTGGAGCGCACGCTCAAGCACCTTGGCCAGCGGCCGGTGTACGCGCGCATCTTTGACATCGAGAAGACCCGGGTCGACCTGCACGTCTACGTGACCGACCGTAACGGCAGCGTGCTGTTCGACTCCCACGGCAAGGACACGGGCGCCGACTACCTGGCGTGGCGCGACGTGCACCTGACCCTCTCCGGCGCCTACGGCGCGCGCACCACGCTGGCCGACCCAGCCGACCCGCAGTCGGCGGTGATGTACGTGGGCGCGGCGATTCGTGAGCGAACCACCGCCAGCCTGGCGCTCGGCAGCGACGACATCGTCGGCATGGTGGCGGTCGGCAAGCGGATTGCGGACTTCAATCCGTTCATCCGCAACGCGCGCGAGAAGCTGCTGCTGGTCGGCGTGTTCTCGGGGGTTGCGTTCGCGCTGTTGCTGCTGATCGCGATGGTCTGGCTGGTTCGGCCGTTCGGGCTGGTGGCCGACCTGTGGCGCGCGGTACGGCGCGAGGGCGGCTCGCCGCTGGCGCTCGGCCGGCGGCTGGCGCAGGCGCTGCGTGCCGCCGTGGCCGAGACGCGCGACACGCTGGCGGGCCGCAGCTATGCCGACGAATACGTGCAGACCATCGCGCACGAACTGAAGAGCCCGCTGGCGGCGATCCGCGGCGCCGGCGAGCTGCTGCGCGAGCCGCTGCCCGACGACGCGCGCGCGCGCTTCGCCGGCAATATCGAGGAGCAGGTCGCGCGCAGCCAGGCACTGATCGAGCGCCTGCTCGAACTGTCGGCGCTGGAGCGGCGCGGCGCGCTCGGCAAGGTCGAGCCGCTGCGCTTGGCGGCGCTGGCGCGTGCCGCGCAGGAAGAGCTGTTGCCGTTCGCCGCCCAGCGCCAGGTCACTGTGCACGCGAGCCTCGACGACCGGCTGCAGGTCAGCGGCGATCCCTTCCTGTTGCAGCGCGCGATCGTCAATCTGCTGCGTAATGCGGTCGAATTCACGTCACAGGGTTCCTCGGTCGAGATCGATGTCGAGGAAGAGGGCGGCAGCGCGCGGCTCACGGTGCGCGATCACGGACCGGGTGTGCCCGACTTCGCGCGCGACCGCATCTTCGACAAGTTCTTTTCGCTGCCGCGGCCCGACAGCGGCAGGAAAGGCACCGGGCTGGGTCTTGCCTTCGTTCGCGAAGTCGCCGCCCTGCATGGCGGCGGTGTGCGGCTGGTCAACCACCCGGGCGGCGGCGCGCTCGCCACGCTGACGCTGCCGCGCCTCGTGTCGCGCTGGGCGGTGCGCTGACGCCGTGCCGGCCGGCATTGCCGGCTGGCGCCGGGGGGCTGACGGCTGCGAGACACCGGCCGTCGCCGATCCTGGCCGGCAATCGCCAACACCGCTGATTCACACGATTTTCACGCAGCACGCACGCGCCGTTCCTCGGCGTTTCGCGTGCGCTCGTCACAGTGGCTCCCGGATCAACGCTGCGCTTCGCAGCCTCACCGAGGAGAACGACGATGACGACGATTCCCGCCAGCCTGGTTTCGATGATGCTCGACGGCGCCACGCGTGCCGCCCAGCTGCTGCCGCTGGCATTCAGCCTCAACGTGATGCAGCCGGCCGCGGCGCAGCTGCCGCGCCCCGAGCCGGTACCGGTCGTTGCCGACAGCGAGGCGCCAGCCGCCTCTACCGTGGCGGTGTTCGACGCCACCACCGGCCGCCTGCTGCCGCTGGCGGCGCGTCACGTTGCCGTCGAAGTGCATGGTGTGCATGCGCTCGTGCACACGCTACTGACTTATCGCAACGACGGCGCTGAACCGATACACGCGCTGTTCCGTGTGCCGCTGCCTGCGGTCGTCACCGGCCCGCTCGATTTCGTGGCCGTGCTGCCTGACGACGAGGACGGCGCCGGCTGCGGCGATACCGACCCGAAGACCGCTGAGTTGATCGAGGCCGGCGAGGACCTCGCGCAGTTCGAGCATGGCAGCCTGTTGCTCGCACCGGGCGAGGAGATCACGGTCACGCTGACGCGGCCGGCGCCGGTGCTGGTGCGCGAGCAGCGTCACCGGCTGGTGCTGTCGCTGGTGGCCGATGCGGAGCAAGACCGCGCGGCGCGCTTCTCGGCCGAAGTGCTGGTGCATGCCCAGCAGCCGATCCGCGCGCTGGCCTCGGCCACGCATGGCGGTACAGCCAGTGGGCTCGGCGCGTTGACCGCCGGCCTGCGGATTCCGGAGGGTCGGACCGTCGCGAGCCGATTCCTGTCGGTCGACTACGAACTCGACGCTACCGGCGCCGTTGCGGCGCTGACGACCGCGGCCGCGCCCGACCGTCCCAGCGCACTGCCCGGCGCGGCGGTCGATGTGGCGTTCGTAACCCGCTGACGCTTGCCGATACCGGAGATCGCCATGAGCCCCATTCCCCGCTGGCGGCGCCTGCTCGCCGCGCTGATCGCCCCAGCCTTCGCGCTGCTGATGACCGAACCCGCCGCGGCGCAGCCGGCCATCGCCGACGGCAGCCGCACGCTATCGCCGTACTTCGTGGTCGACGGTGCCACCGGAAACGAGGCGCTGCCGCTGAAGAGCACCCGCGCCGACGTGACCATCAGCGGCGTCATCGCCGATGTTGTGGTCACGCAGGTGTACCGCAACGAGGGCGAGACGCCGATCGAGGCGCGCTATGTGTTTCCAGCCTCGTCGCGCGCCGCGGTCTACGCACTGCGGCTGCGTGTCGGCGACCGGGTCGTCGATGCGCAGATCCGCGAGAAGCAGCAGGCGCGCGCCGAATTCGCGCAGGCCAAGCGCGAGGGCAAGAGCGCGGCGCTGCTCGAACAGCAGCGACCCAACGTATTCACGATGGCGATCGCCAACGTGATGCCGGGCGACGAGATCGCGGTCGACCTGCGCTATACCGAGACCCTCGTGCCGACCGAGGGCACCTATCGCTTCGTGTTTCCGACGGTCGTCGGGCCGCGCTACAACGGCAGCGCTGACGGCAGTACCGGCGGCGAGGGGGCGGCCGCGGCACCGACCGAGAGCCACAAGCGCGACGCGTGGATCGCCCAGCCGTTCACCCGCGCCGGCGTGGCGGCGAAACACGCCTTTGCGCTGCAGGCGCGCGTGGTCGCGCCGCTGCCGATTGCCAGCGTCAGCTCGCCCACGCATCCGATCGCCATGACGGGCATCGGAACGAACGAAGCGCGGCTCACGCTGGACGCCAGCAGCGCACATGCCAACCGCGATGTCGTCATCGACTACCGGCTCGCCGGCGCAGTAATCGGCGCCGGCATGCTGGTGCAGCGCGGCGCCGGGCCGGACGACGAGAACTTCTTCCTGCTGATGGCGCAGCCGCCGGCGCGGGTGACCAGCGCCGACGTGATGCCGCGCGAGTACGTGTTCATCGTCGACGTGTCGGGCTCGATGCACGGCTTTCCGCTGGACACCGCGAAGACGCTGCTGCGCGATCTGATTGGCCGGCTGCGCCCGAGCGACACCTTCAACGTGATTCCGTTCGCTGGTGGCCACTCGCTGCTGCATCCGCAGTCGCTGCCCGCCTCCGAGGAGAACATCGCCCGCGCGATCCGCTTCATCAACGGCCAGACCGGCGGCGGCGGCACCGAGCTGCTGCCAGCGCTGCGCCGCGCGCTGGCCATGCCCAGCGATCTGGGCCGCGCGCGCACCTTCGTTGTCATCACCGATGGCTACATCACGGTCGAGAAAGAAGCCTTCGACCTGGTACGCGCGAAGCTCGGCAGCGCCAACCTGTTCGCGTTCGGCATCGGTTCCTCGGTCAACCGCTTCCTGATCGACGGCCTGGCGCGCGCCGGCAAGGGCGAGCCGTTCTTCGTGCTCAAGCCGGAAACCGCCGCCGAGCAGGCACGCCTGTTCCGCAGCTACATCGAGCAGCCGGTGCTGACCCGCATCCGCGTGAAGTTCAACGACGAGCCTGGCGGCTTTGCCGCCTACGACCTCGACAGCCCGCATGTGCCCGATCTGTTCGCGCAGCGGCCGATCGTGCTGATGGGCAAATTCCGTGGCGAACTGGCCGGGTCGATCGAGATCGAAGGCCTGTCGGCCGGCGGCGCGGTCCGGCTGCCGATCGACATCGCTCAGGCGGTGCAGGCGGGCGGCGGCGAGACCCAGGGCCTGAAGTACCTGTGGGCGCGCAGCCGCATCGCCGAGCTGGGCGACTACACGCGCATCGGCGGCGGCGACGACGCGGTGCGCCAGATCACCGCGCTCGGCCTCAAGTACAACCTGCTGACCGACTACACGTCGTTCATCGCGGTCGACAAGGTGATCCGCAATCCCGGCGGCGTCAACCGCGCGGTCGAGCAGCCGAGTCCGCTGCCCGACGGCGTGAGCGAGCTGGCGGTCGGCGCGGCACCGGCCACGCCCGAGCCCGAGTTCGCGCTTCTGGCCGCACTGGCCGGCGGACTGACCTGGTGGATGCGGCGGCGCGGGCTCCGTGCGAAGCATGCCGGCGGCGAAGGCGCGGAGCGTGATCGTGCGTGATGCTGGCTACGCCGGCGGCGTCGGCAGCGCCGGTGCAGGGGGTCTGCCGCTGTTCGGCACGCTGGTGCCGCTGGGTCGCGGTCGCAGCAGCGCAGACGGCGGGCCGCAGCCGGGGATCGCCACGCGGCTGGTCAATCTGCAAGCGCAGCCGCTGCCGGCGCTGGGTCTGCTGCTGCTGGCGCTGTGGCCGCATGGCGCATGGATGGCGCGGCGCCTGACCGACGGCTCCGACGAACCCTGGGGCGTGCTCGCCATCGTCACGGTGCTGGCGATGGTGTCGCGCGATGCGCGGCGGCTGGTGATGCCGCGGTCCGCGGTGCTGATGGCGAGTGCGCTGCTGGCGCTGGCGTCGACCGTGGTGCTGGCGTGGCTCCCGCCGCTCGTTGCGGCGGGCATGGGCCTGCTGGCGCTGGCGCTGTTCCTGGCTGGCGCTCTGCCGCAGCGCGCCGGTGCTGCGCTGACCACGCTCGTGCTGCTGGCGCTGCCGATCATCGCGTCGCTGCAGTTCTATCTCGGCTATCCGCTGCGGGTGGCCACCGCGCAGGCGGCCGCACCGCTGCTCGCGCTGTTCGGCATTGCCGCGCAGCCGGCCGGCGCGGCGCTCGTGTGGCGCGACATCACGGTGCTGATCGACGCGCCCTGCGCCGGCATCGGCATGCTGTGGGTCGGCAGCTTCACAGCGGCGCTGCTGTCGTACCTGGCCGATGCGCCAGCGCGCCGCACCGCGCTCAACGCGCTGGCGGCCGCGGCCATCGTGTTCGCCGCCAACGTGCTGCGCAACGTGCTGCTCTTTTTTCCCGAAGCGGGGCTGCTGCCGGCGCCGGCCTGGGCGCACGCTGCGGTCGGCCTGGCCGCGTTCGCAGCGGCGGTGGCTGCGATCGTCCGCATCACGCAGATTCCGGGGCCGGCGATCGCGCCGCGCTCTGTCTCGAACACGCCCGCACCGACCGCGGTGCGGGTCCTGGTCGTCGGCGCCTGTCTGGCCGCGGCGGCGGTGCCCGTGCTGGCGCAGATGCTGCGCGAGACCACGGCGCCGGCTCACTCGGCGGCGCGTGCCTCGGCCCGCGCGGCGATCGAGTGGCCGACCCGCTTCCGCGGCCAGCCGCTGACCCAACTGGCGCTGACGCCGGTGGATGCGCGCTTCGCCGCGCGCTTCCCCGGCGTCATCGCCCGCTTTGCCGCGGGGCGCGAGCAGATCGTGCTGCGGCATGTGTTCCACGCAACCCGGCAACTGCATCCGGCCGCCGACTGCTTCCGCGCCGCCGGCTATTCCGTTGAGGCGCCGCGCGCCAGCACCGCCGACGACGGAAGCCGCTACGCGTGCTTCGTGGCCCAGCGCGGCGAGGGCGCGGCGGCGGAGCGACTGCGCGTGTGCGAGCGCATCGTGCGCGCCGAGGGCGACGTGGGCGCGGAAGCGCGCGCGGGCGCCGAAAGCCCGTCACCGGTCAATGCCGCTGCCGGTCCCAGTGCCACCACCGAGTGGACCGACGTTTCGGCCTGGTACTGGGCCGCGCTGCGCGGCGGTGGCCCCTGGTGGGCCATCACCGTCATCACCCCGCTCGACGACCGCTGAAGGACGTTCGATGAAGTCGCCGCGTTCCCGCCTGGCCCGCTGGCTCGGTCGTATCGCGCTGGTGTTCGGCGCGGTACTCGTGACGGCCATCGCCGCTGCCGTGTTCGTGCTTGCCGCCAGCGGCGTATTCGACCGCCGCGCTGGCGCCTGGACCGTGCCGGTGAGGCTGCTGCCCGGCGTGACCGTTGACGCCAACGTCAGCGGACTGCTGCGGCTGGCCACTTCGCCGCTGGGCACGCGGCTGCTCGACGGCCGCAGCATCACCGTCGCCATCGGCACGCTGCGCTTCTCGCGCGACGGCGAGACGCTGGTAGTCCGCTGCGCGCCCTGCCGTATCGATCACGCCCGCATCGCCGCGCAGCGCGTGGCGCTGCCGCCCACCGAGGCGCACATCACGCGCCGTGCTGGTGCCGAGGGCAACAACGTGCTCGACCTGCGGTTGTCCAACGCGGCGCTCGCCGGTAGCGCGGTCGTCACGCTGGCGCCGACCGGCGTGACCGTGCAGTGGCAGCTACCGTCGGTGCAACTGTCGGCGCTGTATCGCGCGCTGGTCGATGTCATCCCCGAGGCGCGGATCGCGCAGATCGACGGCACGCTGCAGGCGCAGGGCAGGTTCACGCTGCCGTCGTTTCGCGCCACGACCACGCTGAGCTTCAACCGCTTCGAGGTCAGCGGCCTGGGCACCGAGCGGCTGCAGTACGGCCGCTTTGCGCTCGCCTGCCGCCATGCCGATGGCAGCCCGCGCCAGGTGTTCAGTGGCGAAGGCGAGAAGAACTGGATCAGCCTCGACGCGCTCGGCCCGCTGCTGCCGGCGGCCGTGATCGCGGCCGAGGATCAGCGCTTCGACGAGCACACCGGCTTCGACCCGACCGAGATCGCCCGCGTGCTTGCGCCCGATGAGGGCGAGGCGCTTCGGCTGCGCGGCGCCAGCACGATCACCCAGCAGCTGGCGCGCACGCTGTTCACCGGCAGCGAGCGCAGCGCGGCGCGCAAGTTGCGTGAGCTGCTGTATGCAGTGGAGATGGAGCACACGCTGGGCAAGCCGCGCATCCTCGAGCTGTACCTGAATACGGTCGACTGGGGCCCGGGGCTGTGCGGCGCGCGCGCGGCTGCGCGCGCGTATTTCGGCAAGCGTGCGGCGCACTTGACGCCGCTGGAGGCGGCCTGGCTGGCCGGCATCCTGCGCGCGCCGCATGCCGCGCATCAGCAGCAGTTCGCCACGGGCACGCCGGAGCACGAGCGCGCACGCGCGGTGCTGATGCAGATGCGCAGCCTGCCGAAGGCCGAGCGCGAGCGCTGGGCGCGTCGGACGCTGGTGCTGGCCGCCGCGAAGGCGGATCGTCCAGTGTCGGTTCGAAGCGGCGCGCACGCGGACAAGCCGGTTGCGCGCGACTGACCCGGCACCGGCCATGGACCTGCCACCTGCCGGCAAGGCGACGCCAGGTGCCGCCCGCGCCAACGGCGCACAATGCGCTCAGGCACGCTGCGTCCGCGACCGATGAAACCGACACCAAGCAACCACATCACCGACCTGCGCGGCGGCTCGCGGCTGGCCGTCGATGCGGTGACCGGGATCACCGACCTGGTGCAGGCGCTGCACGGCACGATCGCGCGCGGGCCGCTTGCGCTGGCCGGGCCGCGGACGGGTGGGGCGGTGGCCGGCATCACTGCGCTCGTCTACGACAGCGTTCGCGGCATCACACGCGCGGTGGGCAGCGGCATCGACCGGGCGCTCGGCGCCGTGGCGCCGGCGTTGGGGCAGCTCGAACCATCGCCGCGACGCGAGGCACTGCTGGCGGCGCTCAACGGCGTGCTCGGTGATTACCTGGCCGCCACTGGCAATCCGCTCGTGAGCCCGATGCGTCTGCGCCGAAACGGCATGCCGCTGCTGCCGGGTCGCGAGTCGCTGGGTGCGGCTTTCCCGGCGCCCAGCTCGCATCTGCTGCTACTCGTTCATGGTCTGTGCATGACCGATCTCGCCTGGCAGCGCAACGGACACGACCATGGCACCGTGCTGGCGCGCCAGCTGCAGGCCAGCCGCATCGATCTCCAGTACAACACCGGCCTGCATATCTCCACCAACGGCCACGCGCTGGCGCACCTGCTGGAAGCGCTGGTCGCGGCCTGGCCGGTCGAGGTCCGGCAGATCACGATCGTCGCCCACAGCATGGGTGGTCTGGTGGCGCGCAGCGCGCATCATGCGGCGCAGTCGGCGGGACTGACCTGGGCCGGCATGCTGCGTAATCTTGTATTCCTCGGCACACCGCATCATGGCGCGCCGCTCGAACGCGGCGGGCACTGGATCGACCTGCTGCTCGAGCAGACGCCCTACACCGCGCCGTTTGCGCGACTTGGCAAGATCCGCAGCGCCGGCATTACCGACCTGCGCCACGGCCTGGTGCTGGACGCGGAGTGGCAGGGGCGCGATCGCTTTGCCGGCCGGCCGCCGCCGCGCGTGGGACTGCCGTTGCCGGCGGGCGTGCGGTGCTTCACCGTCGCGGCCACGACCGGCGCAGCCGATGATCAGGTGCGCCACCGGCTGCTCGGCGACGGGCTGGTGCCGGTGCCGAGCGCGCTGGGCGAGCACCGCAATCCGCGGCTGGCGCTGGCGTTCCCGCCGGATCGCCGCTGGATCGCTTACGGGTGCAGCCACCTCGACCTGCTCGGCAGCGACGCCGTCTGCCAGCAGCTGCTCGGATGGCTGGCACCGGACCGTTGATCGGTCGATGCAGTCGATGGAGTCGATCGGATCGAATGCGGTAGCCTGACGCGGTCATGGGCGAAGCCAAACAACGTGAGAAACGAGAGGCGGCGCAGCGGGCGCGGTTCGACGCGGTCGACTTCGCGCGTGTTGCTGCGGCCGTTCGCGCGTACCTGGCCGCGGCCAGCACAACGCTGCCGCTCGATGCGCTGACGCATGCACGCCTTGCCCAGCATCTGTTGCAGTGCGCCGGGCTCGAGTCCGACGTGGTGATCGGCTTCGCCGCCTGGCGCGTCGGTCCGGGCGACGGCGATGTCATTGCCCACGGCGGCGCTGGCGATCCGGCGGCCGACGCCGGGCGCGCCGGCGCGGACGTGCCGCCGCACCATGCGTGGCTGGAAACCGGCGGCCATGTGTTCGACGTCACGACCCACCAGCTCGCGCGCAAGGCCGCTGAGGCGGGGCCGCAGCGCGAGACGCCGATCAGCGTCACCTGGTGCCCCGAGTTCGTGCTGACGCCCCGCGCCAGCCTTGCGTCGTTCGCCCGCGTGCGGCAGCCGGTGGTCGGACTCATGTACTACGAGCGCGACGCCTATCTGCAGTCGGTTCTCGGCACGCGTGCGGGCGAGCCCGATTCGGCGCAAGTCGCCGCCGTCGAACGCATCTACCGCGAGCTGGTGATGGCGCCCGGTACAGACAGGCAAAGCCCTGCGGCGTGACGCGTTGGCGCATGCGGGGGCTGGGCGATTGTCTGTCCGGATTACCCTAAAGAATTCCGGTTGGAAACCGATCCCAGCAGATGGGCCGGTGTGGAGCCGTGCCCGATTCCAACCCAGGGAGAAATTCATGAACAAGCTGGCAACCGCAACACTGCTTGGCGTTGCTGTCTTCGCATGGGCCGGTGCGACCTATGCGGCAAGCACTACCACCTATCGCAACTCGCAGGGCCGGACCGTGGGCTCCGCGTCGACATCGGGCAACAAGACCACGTTCCGTAATGCCAGTGGCCGCACCACCGGCACGGCCACGCGCAGTTCGTCTGGGAAGACAACGTATCGCGACAGCAGCGGCAGGACGGTGGGTACCGCGAAGCGGCGCTAGGAGACGGCCGGGCTTTGCCCAATCCAGGCCGCCCGGGGCGGTGAACGCAAGCGCTTGCAACACGCCTGTCGCAGAGGCTCGCGACATCCGGAAGATCCAGTGCGGCGCTTGCGGAAACAGTTTCTTGTTCGTGACGCCGCCATGTTCAAGGCACGCGACATGACTGACGCTGGTCAGAGCGCCACGGTCGAGATCCACGGGACTGCGGCAATCACGATGACGCCCGCCACGAGCGCAGCCAGGTAAGGCCAGATTGCCCTGGCGACTTCGTCCGGCGAGGCGCCACCGATCCGGCAGGCGATATAGAAGCCGACGCCGATGGGCGGCGCCATCAGACCGACGTTCATCGCGCACACAACGACCATCGAGTAGTGAATGTCGTGGATGCCGAGCTTCTTCGCGATCGGAAACATGATCGGCGCGAGTAGCAGCACGGCGGGGAGTCCCTCGAGCAGGCAGCCCAGGATCAGGAACACGACGATGGTGACCGCCAGAAATGCCCAGACGCCGCCCGGCAGCGTGGTCAGGAACCGCGAAAGTTCCTGTACGAAGCCGCTCTGGGTGATTGCCCATGCCATGCCGGCGGCAGTACCGAGAATCAGGAGAACCGCACCGGACAGCGACGCGGTCTCCACCAGCATTTCGTAGAGCTTGCGGCGCCCGATGCCTCCGTAAAGGACCTGGCCGATCAGCATCGCGTAAAGCACGGCCAGGGTGGACACCTCTGTCGCTGTCGCAACGCCGCCGCCGACCGCGCTGCGAATCAGGAATGGCAGGGCGAGCGCGGGCGCAGCAACCAGAAGCAGCTTGCCCATGACTGCAAAGGGTGCGCGCCGGCTCTGGCTCATGTCTTCATGACGCGCCTTCCAGCGCGCCAGCACAAGCAGGGACAGCAGCAGCACCATCGCGACGACAAAGCCACTCTCGAAGAGCCCGGCGATCGACACGCCGGCCACCGAGCCGAGGACGATGAGCACGATGCTTGGCGGTACCGTGTCCGCCATCGCCGCGCCCGTGGCGAGAAGCGCAATCATTTCCGGCGGCTTGTGGCCCCGCTTTTTCATTTCGGGGAACAGTGCCGGGGCGACGGTCGCCATGTCCGACACCTTCGATCCGGATATGCCCGACACGATGAACAGCGAACCGAGCAGCACATACGACATGCCTGCCTTCACGTGACCGATCAGCGACGACAGGAATTCGACGATCGCCTTGCCCATGCCGGTGGCGTCGAGGACGCAGCCCAGCAGGACGAATATCGGCACTGAGATGAGGATGATGCTGCTCATTCCCTCATCCATGCGCGAAACAACCACCATGAGCGGCGCATTGCTCGCGAAGGCCAGGAAGCTCAACGTGCCCACGCCGAAGCAGAACGCAATGGGCACGCCGGCGACGAGGCATGCGGCCACGAAGAAAACGAGAAAGACCAGTATCGACAGCCCCTGCGACTGCTTGAGGACGGGCGAGGCAAGCCAGGCCAGCGCGGCGACTGCCGCGACCACCGCCAACGCAACGGCCAGGTGCTTCCAGCGCGCGCTGCGCAACGCGTAGGTGACAACGATCGCCAGCATGATGACGATGCCGAACAGCATCGCGGCAACCCGGAAGCTGTTGGGCATGTCGAGCGCCGGCGTTCGAATGGCCCACTCTTCCACCACATACTCGTAGGCGGGCTTCAGCAGCGCGCCGAGCAGCGCGGCGACGGCCGTGAGGGCAAACGCCTGTACATACGCTCGGACCTGCGCCGGCATCAGATTCACGAACAGCGTCAGTCGCAGGTGTTCGTTGCGGTGCATGGCGATCGCGGCACCGATCATCGCGACCCAGACGAAGGCGATCGAGGCGGCTTCGTCAATCCAGACGATGGGTGCCTGAAAGACGTAGCGTGAGGTCACGCCACCGAGCAGCAGGCAGACGATGACCGTCATGAGCACGGCTGCCAGCATCTCGAGCGGCAGCATCCAGCGCGCGAGCGCGCGCCGCGCCGCGAGCTCGACCGGGGCGGCGTCGTCGAGATTCTCGTTCAGGTCGGGCAATGCCGCGGGAGGTGTGGCCGAATTCACGACGGTTCCGTCAGGTTCTACAGGCGGACACCGGGGGCATGCACGAGCACACGCCCCCGGTGTTCACATGTCACGCCAGCTTGCCGGTCGCCTGCTCGAGCAGCGTCCAGGCATCTCCCATCTTCTGCTGCCACTCGCTGTAGAAGCCGGATGCGCGCAGCCGCTCGCGGAAGGCGGCCGGGCTGACTTCAACGAACTGCACCGACTTTTCGAGGCTTGCGCGAAGCTCGTTGTTGAGCTTTTCCACGTCCGCCCGCTGGCGTTGCGCCGCGTCGTTGACCACACGCCGGATGATGTCGCGCGTGGACGCCGGCATGGACTCGAAGGAACGGCGGTTGGCGAGGAACCAGAAGCCGTCCCACATGTGATTGGTCGTGGAGAGGAACTTCGCGACCTCGTGCATCTTTGCGAAGAAGATGCCTGCAAGCGGATTTTCCAGACCGTCGGCGACACGGGTCTGCAGCGCCGTGTAAGTTTCTCCCCAGGGTACGGACACTGGAGAGGCACCGATCGATTTGAACATTGCGGTCCACAGCGGACTCGGCGGCACGCGGATCTTGAAGCCCTTGAGGTCGTCTGGCGTGCGGATCGGCTTGGTGGCGGACAGCGTCTGCCGGAAGCCGTTGTCCCACATTCGCTCGAACGCGATCAGATTGGCCTTCTCGAAGGCGCCGATCACGTGTCGACCCAGCGCGCCGTCCATGGCGCGCCAGACGGTCGCATAGTCCGGGAAAGCGAAGCCGATGCCGTTGATCGATGCCACGGGCACCAGCGTTGCGAGGATCAGGCCGGTCTGAGCGAAGAAGTCGATGCCGCCCGAGCGCAGTTGCGACAGCATGTCGGCATCGGTCCCCAACTGGCTTGCCGGAAACACGGCAATCTCGACCTGGCCGTTGGTCTGCTGCTTGATCGTATCGGCCGCTTCGCGCATCCGCGTGTTCAGCGGATGGTCGGCCGGCATGATGTTGGCGAACTTCAGCCGGAACTGGGCCTGACCGAAGGCCAGGCCAGGGAACGCGATCGAGGCGCTGGCCGCGGCGGTCACGCCAAGAGCACGGCGGCGAATCAGGTCGGTCATGCGGGTCTCCTTGAGTGCGGCCATCCTCATGGCCTGGATTGACTGCTTGCGCGTCATTGCGCTTCGCCAAAGAACGTGAGCAACTCCCTCGCAACGAACGCGGGTTGCTCCTCGACAACCCAGTGGCCGCTATCGGGCACGAGGCCGCCGCGCACGTTATGCGCGACGCGTTGCAGGGATTCATACGTTTCCATGCCGCGGCCGAAACTCTTGTTTCCACCCAGTGCCAGCACCGGCATCGAGAGCTTGCCGTTGCTCTCGAGCCAGCGTCGGTTGTCCTCGGCGTCCTGCGGCAGCGCGCGGTAGAAGCCATACAGCGCGCGCATCGCACCCGGCTTGGTGTAGGTGCGCAGGTACTCCTGCCGGTCAGCCTCGGCAATGCAGTTGGGCAGATAGCCGTAGTTCTCGAACAGCCAGTTGATGATCAGGTGCTCTCGCCCCTCGAACAGCCGCTCGGGAAGATCGAGCGTGCGGAACAGGGCGTGGTGCCAGCGACGGCCGTTCTGCGAGAAGTCGGCGCCATCGCCCGGGATGGCCACGTCGAGAATGGCCAATTTCTTCACCGCATCGGGATGGGCGCAGGCCAGCGCGAACGCAGTGGGTCCACCCCAGTCGTGGCCAACGAGAAGGAACTCGCGAACATTCAAGTGTTCGCTGAGAAGCCGCCAGACGTCGTTGGCCACGGTCTTCTTGTCGAAGCCGGTGGCCGGGCGCGAGGAGTCGCCCAGGCCACGCAGATCCGGGGCAATGATTCGGTAGTGCGGTGCCAGATACGGAATGATGTGGCGCCACTCGTGCGAGGTCTGTGGAATGCCATGCAGCAGCACGACCGGCATGCCGCTGCCTGCGGTCAGGTAGTGCACGAGCACGTCGCCCAGGTCGGCGTAGTTTCGGGTCACATCCAGCGGGCTGCTCATTCCGGTGTCCTCGCGTCGTTGGCGTAGTGCTCCATGATGGCCGAGTCGTCGAGTGCGCCCAGGCCGCGGCTGGTCGTGGCCAGAAAGGCGAGGTAGGCGGCGTGCGCCAGACCGGCCGGGAAGCGGATCTCGCGTGTTGCATCCAGCACGAGCGAGAGGTCCTTCACGAAGATGTCCACGGCCGAGGTGACCTCATCGTGCTGGCTGTCCACCATGCGCGGACCGCGGTCCTTCAGCATCCATGAGGCGGCTGCTCCGCTGCAGAGGATCTCCAGCGTCATGTCCAGTGGCAGTCCCTGGCGCTTTGCCAAGGCAAGGGCCTCTCCGGCGGCGGTCAGGTGCACGCCGCAGAGCAACTGGTTGATGACCTTCATCTGTGCGCCCGCGCCGGGTTCGTGTCCGAGCAGATAGACACGCTGGCCGAAGCACTGCAAGACTGGCTTGACCTGCGCGAAGACATCGGGTGCGCCGGCGGCCATGATGGTCAGGGTGCCGTTGGCAGCGCCGACCATGCCGCCGGTGACGGGTGCGTCGATCAGCGCCAGGCCAGTTCGGCTCAGGCGTTGGCCGAGGTCCTTCACGTATTCCGGGGCCATGGTGCTGCACGCAATGAACACCGAGCCGTATTGAGCCGAATCTGCCAGACCGCCCGGTCCATACAGCACAGCCTCGGTCTGCTCCGAGTTGACGACGAAACTCACGAACGTGCGCGTCTGCGCCGCGAGTTCGGACAGCGTGGCGGCGAAGCGCCCCCCCTGGGACAGCAACGGGGCCGCCGCCTCGGCGCGCAGGTCATGACCGACGACCGGGTAGCCAGCCTTCAGCAGATTGGCGGCTACGCCGCGCCCCATGGCACCCAGCCCGATCACGCCCACCGGGGTTCGTTCGCTCATGTCAGCCAGCCTTTGATGTCCCTCGACGGTGCCGCTTGTATGTGCCGACACGGCCCTGCGGTTCATGTTGTCGGAGAGGATGGTGTTGTCTCGGCTGGCTGCGCTCAAGCGAATTAAGTCGTACGATCGATGAACTGGATTCATCTAAATCGCAATGCACAAATTGCCGCCAATGAAGTCCTTGCAGGCGTTCGAGGCCGCTGCGCGACTCGGCTCCTTCGTCGCGGCCGCCGAGGAACTGCATCTGACGCCCAGCGCTGTGAGTCACCGCGTCAAGCAGTTGGAAACGCAGTTGGGCCTGGCTCTGTTCGAGCGGGTTCACCGCAGTGTCGTGCTCACCGACGCCGGACGGCGCTATGCGCGCGACATCGGCGATGCGTTTGGCCGCATCGATGCTGCAACGCAAGGCATCAACCGGAAGGGAAGGCTGGATCTGCTCACGGTGCATGCGGTGCCGAGTTTTGCTGCCCTTTGGCTGATGCCGCGCATTGCTCGGTTCAGCAGCCAGCACCCGGATATCGATGTGCGGATTCATGCAAGCGTCGGGAACATCGACCTGGATGACGGCGGTGTCGACTTTGACTTCCGCTACGGACAGGCGAAGGGGCCGGCCGGGGTCGAAGTGGAGTTGCTGCCACCAGAGCGAATCGTGCCGATGTGTTCGCCGGCCTTGCTGGCCGGGCCGCCGCCGATTCGTCGGCCAGCGGACCTCAAGCGTCAGACGCTGATCCACGGCGAGGTCAATCTGTACTCGTGGCGCGACTGGCAGAGAGATCACGCAGGCGTCACGCTGCGCCTGGACCGGGGCCTGCGATTCGACCGCAGCTTCATGTCGATTGCTGCCGCGGCGGACGGTCTCGGGGTATGCCTCGAAAGCCTGACGATCGCCGAGCGCGACGTGCAAGCCGGCCGGCTTGTGCTGCCGTTCGGTCCGGACGGTCCGCTACTGCACTGTCACAGCCTCAGTTACCTGAGGAGCCGGGCGCGGATCCGCAAGCTCCGGCTCTTCAAGGATTGGCTCTTCGGCGAACTGGCATCGGCCCCGGTGATATGAACTGCGGGTTCCTTGGCGGCGCTTGATCGCGCC
>CAZTUT010000007.1:33081-39268 GCA_964616395.1 uncultured Burkholderiaceae bacterium | reverse complement strand
TCGGCGCGGTCGATCGCCAGCGTGTACTGGATCAGGTCGTTGGTGCCGATCGACAGAAACTTGAGGCGCTTGACGAACGCCGGCAACGACAGCGCAGCGGCTGGCACCTCGATCATGCCGCCCACGGGCGCGCGGGCGTCGAACTTGAGCTTGCGCTCCTTGAGCTGCTCGCGCGCGCGCGCGACGAACGACAGCGCCGACTCGATCTCGTGCACGTGCGCCAGCATGGGCACCAGGATGCGTATGGTGCCCACGCTCGATGCGCGCAGGATGGCGCGCAATTGCGTGAGAAACAGCTCGGGGTAGGCAAGGCAGTAGCGGATCGCGCGCAGGCCAAGCGCCGGGTTGCTCTCCACGGTGGCGGCACCGGCATCGATGCCAAGCGACTCGCGCGCAACCGGATCGAGCACCTTGTCGGCGCCGATGTCGAGCGTGCGGATCACCACCGGCTTGCCCTTCATCGCCCGCGCCACCTTGGCGTAGGCCTCGTACTGCTCGTCCTCGTCGGGCAGGCGGTCGCGATTCATGAACAGGAACTCGGTGCGAAACAGGCCGATGCCATCGGCACCCGCCTCAAGCGCGTCGCGCGCATCACCCGGCAGCTCGATGTTGGCGAACAGGTCGATCGCAATGCCGTCGCGCGTACGCGCGATCCGACCCTTGAGCTTGCGCAGTTCGGCGCGGGTTTCGGCAGCCACCTTCAGGCGCTGCCGGTAGTCGGCAAGCTGATCGGCGCTTGGGTTGACGATCAACCGCCCCTCGTCGGCATCGACGATCACCAGGTCGCCTTCGGCCACCGCATGACGCGCATCGGCCAGCCCGAGCACTGCCGGCACGCCCAGGCTGCGCGCCAGGATGGCAGTGTGCGAGGTCGCACCACCCAGTTCGGTGACGAAACCGGCCAGTTCAACCTCGTCGCGGCTCTTCAGGTGCAGCACGTCGGCCGGTGACAGGTCGCGCGCCACCAGCACCAGGCGTTCGCCGTCGGCGGGCCGGCGCACCGCAGGCGCGCTGCCCGCCTCGCCACCGGAGAGCACCTTGAGTACCCGCTCGACCACCTGACGCACGTCGTTGCTGCGGCCGCGAAAGTACTCGTCGTCGATCGCCTCGAACTGCTTGCACACTTCCTCGAGCTGCAATGCGAGCGCCCACTCCGCGTTGATCAGCCGGCCGCGCACGATGTCGCGCGGCACATCGCACAGCAACGCGTCATCGAGGATCATCCGGTGCAGGTCGAGGAAGGCACGCACCTCGGCGGGCGCATTGGCCGCCACGCCGGCGCGCAGCGCGTCGAGCTCGGCGCGCACGCGCGAGAACGCGTTGTTCAGCCGCGCGACTTCGTGCAGCACATCCTTGCGCTCGATCTGGAAGTGGCTGACATCGAGGTCGCTGGGCGCCAGCAGGTGCGCGCGGCCGATCGCGATGCCACTGGAGACGCCGGTGCCGGTGAGTTCGCGCACGACGTCGGCCCCGTGCCTAGTCTTCGCCAAAACCGGAGGCGATCAGCGCACCCACGGCATCGAGCGCGGCGGTTTCGTCGGGGCCATCGGCATCGACGCTGACAACACTGCCGCAACCAGCGGCCAGCATCATCACCCCCATGATCGACTTGGCGTTGACGCGCCGGCCACCCTTGGCGATCCACACCTCGCTGGCGAAGCGCGACGCCACCTGCGTCAGCTGCGCCGACGGCCGCGCATGCAGGCCGAGCTTATTGCTGATCGTGAAGTCGCGCTGGATCATGGTGCGTTCCGACTCGCTGCATCTGGTTTTGCGGCACGCTGGCGGCGACCCGCACCACACCCTGGGTGCCGCCGGCCAGCGCCTTGTCAGCGGTGTCGGCGAGCGTTCCCTGCCGATAGCACAGCGCGCGCAGCAGCATGGGCAGATTGGCGCCGGTGATCACCGCCACGCGATCGCGCTCGGCCAGTTGCGCGGCAATGTTGGCGGGCGTGGCACCGAAGGCGTCGGTCAGCACCAGCACGCCCTGGCCGGCATCGACCTCGCGCAGCAGCGCGCGTGCGTGAGCAACCGCCTGCGCCGGGTCGGCATCGGCCGGCACGTCGAACACACGCAGCCGCGACTCGGCCGCCTCGGGGCTGCAGGTGTACACATGGCGCGCGGCGGCGGCCAGTGCCGAGGCCAGCGGCGCATGCGCGATCAGCAGCAGCCCGATCATCGGGCCACCGCGCTTTCGAGCGCGTCGATGAACATGCCGGCGACATTGAAGCCGGTCTGCTCGGTGATCTCGACGAAGCAGGTGGGACTGGTGACGTTGACCTCGGTCAGGTGGGCGCCGATCACGTCGAGCCCCACCAGCAGCAGGCCGCGCGCGGCCAGTACAGGACCGAGGTGCGCCGCAATCGCGCGATCGGCGTCGGTCAGCGGCTGCGCGCGCCCGGTGCCACCGGCCGCCAGGTTGCCGCGCGTCTCGCCGGCCTTGGGGATGCGCGCCAGCGCGTAGGGCACCGGCTGGCCGCCAATCAGCAGCACCCGCTTGTCGCCGTCGCGGATCTCGGGGATGTAGCGCTGCGCCATCACCATGCGCGCGCCGAGCTGCGTGATGGTTTCGAGGATCACGTTGAGGTTGGCGTCGTCGTGGCGGATGCGAAACACGCCGCTGCCGCCCATGCCGTCGAGCGGCTTGACCACGATGTCACCGAACTCGGCGTGAAACGCGCGCAGTGCGTCGGCATCGCGCGAGACCAGCGTGGGCACCGCGAACTCGGCGAATTCGGTGATGGCCAGCTTTTCGTTATGGTCGCGCAGCGCGCGCGGCGCATTGAACACGCGCGCGCCGGAACGCTGCGCGGCTTCCAGCAGATGCGTGGAGTACAGGTACTCGGCATCGAATGGCGGGTCCTTGCGCATCAGCACCGCATCGAACTCCGCCAGGTCGTGCTCGCCTTCCTCGCGCAGCGTGTACCAGGGCGTATTGCCCGCGGTCAGCGCCAGCAGGCTGCAACGCGCGGTGACCTTGCCATCGCGCCAGCGCAGGCTCGGCTGCAGGCAGGTCCAGATGTCATGGCCACGGCGCGCGGCCTCGCGCATCATCGCGATGCTGGAGTCCTTGTAGGCCTTCAGGTCGTCGAGCGGATCGACGATGAACAGCAGCGACAGTCCTTGCGACATCGCGGGTCCCCGCCGTCAGTTCACGGCCGCGCCGGCCGGCGGCAGGCGGTCGGCGGTGCGTTCCAGCTCGATCGCGGCGGCGGCCAGCGCCAGCCGCGCCACCACGCCGTAGCTGTAGAAGCGATTGGGCGCGCAGGTGCCGGCTTCGGCGTTCGGGTCGGGCAGGTTGCAGCTGGCATCGAACGGCGCGCACTGCGCCAGCGGCACGAACTGCATGCCGGGCGCGTTCAGGTTCTCGTCGATGCCGCGCTCCTTGTTGATCCGGTAGAAGCCGCCGACCACATAGCGGTCGACCATGTAGACGACCGGCTCGGCCACCGCGTCCTGCACCGTTTCGCGCGTGGGCACGCCTTCCTGGATGATCACGTCGGAGACCTGCAGGCCCTCCTTGACCACCGCCATCTTGTTGCGCTGCTTGCGGTTCAGGCCCACGACTTCGCTGGCATCGCGCACCGTCATGATGCCCATGCCATAGGTGCCGGCATCGGCCTTGACGATCACGAACGGCGCCTCGTCGATGCCGTACTCGCGATACTTGGCGCGGATGCGCGTCAGCACCAGGTCCACGCTCTCGGTCAGGCATTCCTCGCCCTCGCGTGCGTGGAAGTCCACTGCGCCGCAGCGCGCGAAGTACGGGTTGATCATCCACGGATCGATCGACAGCATCCGGGCGAAATCGCCGGCCACCTCATCGTAGGCGGCGAAGTGATGCGACTTGCGGCGCACGGTCCAGCCGGCATGCAGCGGCGGTACCAGCACCTGATCGTGCAGATCGCGCAGGATCGCCGGCGTGCCGGCCGACAGGTCATTGTTCAGCAGCACCACGCAGGGCGAGAAGCCGGCCACACCGACCCGATTGCCGGTGCGCTCGATCGGCTCCAGCCGCAGGCGCTCACCCTCGGGCAGTTCGAGCGTGACCGGCTCGCGCACCTCGTCGGACAACGAACCGATGCGTACCTCGACGCCGGTGGTGCGCAGGATGCGCGCCAGCCGCGCGACGTTGAGCAGGTAGAACTGGTTGCGGGTGTGCCGCTCGGGCACCAGCAGCAGGCCACGCGCCTCGGGGCACAGGTGCTCGATGGCGGCCTGCGCGGCCTGCACGGCCGACGGCAGCATGGCCTCGGACAGGTTGTTGAAGCCGCCCGGGAACAGGTTCATGTCCACCGGCGCCAGCTTGAAGCCGGCGTTGCGCAGATCGACCGAACCGTAGAACGGCGGCGTGTGCTCGGTCCAGAACAGCCGCAGCCAGCGCTCGATCGCCGGCATGGCATCGAGGATACGACGCTCCAGTTCGAGCAACGGACCGGATTGCGCGGTGGCCAGACAGGGAACGGGAGACGCCATGAAGACTCGCGGTGCGTCGCGCCCGCAGCCGGCGCCAGACCGGCCCGGGCCGCGAGGGGCCTTGGGGCGCCGATTGTAGCCAAGGGCACTCGCGGGCAATGCGGGTCGCACGTGACACGCTACGCGCGCGCCGGCGGATCGGAAAAAAAACGGGCGCCACGAATGGGCGCCCGGAAAGTCGCCTTGGTGCGTCTGCACCACAAAGGGGGCGGACGGGCGAGCTAGGGAGACACGGGAATCGGTTGTGCAAGAGGCGTGCCCACCCGCGCTGCGCCCGGTTGCCGCCTCCAATGAAAACGGGGGCGCAAGCCCCCGTCGATCGAAACGCGATGCGGGCGTGCGGCCCGCATCGGCATCACGCTCAGTACTTGTACGCCGTCTCGCCGTGCGATGCGGTGTCCAGACCTTCGCGCTCGTCTTCCTCGGCCACGCGCAGGCCGGTGATCGCCTTGACGATGTACAGCGCCACGAACGCCACCACCGCCGACAGCACGATCGCCACCACCACGCCCTGGAACTGGATCCAGACCTGGGCGCCAATGCCCGGGAAGTCCGCCGGATCACCACACTTGTTGGTGACGTAGTTGCAGATGCCCTGGCCGCCCAGCGACGGCGAGGCGAACACGCCGGTCAACAGCGCACCGACGATGCCACCGACGCCATGCACGCCAAACACGTCAAGCGCGTCATCGGCGCCGAGCATCTTCTTCAGGCCGGAAACACCCCACAGGCAGATCGCGCCCGACACCAGGCCGATGACCAGCGCACCGCCCACGCCCACGAAACCGCAGGCCGGCGTGATCGCCACCAGACCCGCGACCGCGCCGGAGGCAGCGCCGAGCATCGACGGCTTGCCCTTGAGCATCCACTCGGCGAAGATCCACGACAGTACGGCAGCCGCCGTGGCGACCAGCGTGTTGAGGAACGCGTACATCGCCACGCCGTTGGCCTCCAGGTTGGAGCCGGCGTTGAAGCCGAACCAGCCGACCCACAGCAGCGAGGCGCCGACCATCGTCAGCGTCAGGCTGTGCGGCGCCATCGACTCCTTGCCGTAGCCGACCCGCTTGCCCAGCACGTAGGCCGCAACCAGGCCGGCGACGCCGGCGTTGATGTGCACCACGGTGCCACCGGCGAAGTCGAGCGCGCCCTTGGTCCACAACCAGCCGGCCGCATCCTGCACCGCCTTGAGCGTGGCCTCGTCCTTGATCGCGTCCGGGCCATCCCAGTACCAGACCATGTGCGCCATCGGCAGGTAGGCAAACGTGAACCAGATCACCATGAACAGCAGCACCGCGCTGAACTTCATGCGCTCAGCGTAGGCGCCCACGATCAGACAGCAGGTGATCGCCGCAAACGTGCACTGGAAGGCGACGAAGATCAGCTCGGGGATATAGGTCTCCTTGCTGAACGTCGCGGCCGCCGACTCGTTGCCCACGCCGGCGAGGAACATCTTCGACAGACCGCCGAAGAACGGCGTGCCGCCGGTGAAGGCCACCGAGTAGCCGTAGATGACCCACAGCACCGAGATCAGCGAGAACGTGACGAACACCTGCATCAGCACGCTCAGCATGTTCTTCGAGCGCACCAGGCCGCCGTAGAACAGCGCCAGGCCAGGGATGGTCATCAGGATGACCATGATCGTGGCCACGTACATGAACGCGGTGTCGCCCTTGTTGATGCTGGGCGGCTTGGGTGCATCGGCAGGCTTGGC
>CAZTUT010000007.1:10746-32981 GCA_964616395.1 uncultured Burkholderiaceae bacterium | reverse complement strand
TCGGCAGGCTTGGCCTCCTCCTTCTTGGCATCGGCAGCGGCTGGCGCTGCATCGGCCTTGGCCTCGGGGGCAGCGGCTGGCGCCGTTGCAGGGGCGGCCGCGGGCGCGGCGGCCGCCGCCTTCTTGGCGTCGCTGGGGCCGTCGCCATGCGCGGCGCCCGCGCCTTGCGCGAACGCCGGGCTACCCAGGCTCAGGGCCAGCGCACCGGCCGCGAGCAGTGTTGCAATCAACTTTTTCATGTTGCTCATCCTCGGTGCGTTTACAGGGCTTCCTTGCCGGTCTCGCCGGTGCGGATGCGAAGGACCTGCTCCAGGTCGTAGACGAAAATCTTGCCGTCGCCGATCTTTCCGGTACGGGCAGAGTTTTCGATGGCCTCGATGGCGCGCTCGACGATGTCGTCGGCCACGGCGGCTTCGAGCTTGACCTTGGGCAGGAAGTCGACGACGTACTCGGCGCCGCGATACAGCTCGGTGTGGCCCTTCTGCCGGCCGAAGCCCTTGACCTCGGTGACGGTGATGCCCTGCACGCCGACCGCGCTCAGGGCTTCACGCACTTCGTCAAGCTTGAACGGCTTGATGATGGCGGTGATCAGTTTCATGGGTCGAAGCTTTCACGTTTCGGAGGAGTGGGCGGCGCCGCGGCGCCGCGTTCGAATCAATCAGAACGACTTGGTCAGCGAGACCACCGCCGCCGTCTTGCCGGCCGGCTTGGTGAAGCCGCTGCCGCCGGTGTAGGCGAAGGCCTTCTCGGAGTTCGCAATCACGCTTGCACCGACGATCCAGCCTTCGACGTCATAGGTGACGCCGACCCGATAGTCGATGTTGTCGCTCGTGATGCCGGACGACAGGCCCTTGACCTTCTGGTAGCCCACGTGCGCAACCAGATTGAGGCCCTTGCTGACCTCGAACGACGCGGTGCCGTCGAGGTAGTACGAGTTCTTCGTGCCGGGCACGCCGAAGAAATCGCTGATCGCGTGGAAGTACTTGACCGACAGCGGACCGTAGGAGCCGCCGACATAGATCTCGGTGTTGTCGATCTTCGCCGTGCCCAGTGCGCCGGTCTTGGGGTAGTAGTAATACAGGGCACCCACGTCGACGCCGAAGTCGCCGAACGACGTCTTGTAGCCACCGTAGAAGTCCATCTCGAGGCTGGCGCCGTTGTACAGGAGCTGCTCGACGTTTGAGTTCCAGTTGCCCAGATAGAAGCCGGACTTGTGGGCGAAGTCGAAGCCGCCCTGGAACGCCGGGCCGTAGTTGGTCTGGGTCATGCCGCGGAACCGGTAATCGCTGAACACACCGGCATTTCCGGTGAACGTGAATTCGGGTTCGGGCTTCGCGGCGGACTGGGCACCGGCGAGCGCAGGCAGGGCGAGGACAACGGCAGCAGCACAGGCACGAAGAGTCGGGTTCATGAAAGCATTCCTTCTGGTCGGGAGGTCGGACGGACTGATTCGAGGCAAAACGCCACCGACAACCTTCGCAACCTTCGTGCCACCTTGAGCAGCAACCTGATGCGTCGCGGCAATCATCGGGTTATCCCGGTGATGTGCCGTTCATTGGTGCAGACTGAGCCGATCGGGTGCAAGAAATGCATGCAACGCAGGCAGATTTCAGCACCATCTCAGTGCGCCACGAATCCACAGTTCTTCGAACGAAGCGGCGATAGACTGGGCGCACGATCACGCTGATGGACAAGGAACGCCATGGATCGCCCCGCCGACCGCTTCGCCTTTCTTGACGACCTGCAGGCGCGCCTGATGGCGTTGCTGCAGAACACCCCCGCCGCGGACCTTCAGAAGAACCTGAAGGCGCTGCTGAGCCAGCAGTTCGTCCGCCTCGATCTGGTCACACGTGAGGAGTTCGATACGCAGACGCAGGTCCTGCTGCGTACGCGCGAGAAGCTTGAGGCGCTGGAGCGCCGGCTGGCTCAGCTCGAAGCCGGCGAAAAACAGAGCTGAAGCGCCGCACCGCCGCGCACGGGGACGATCAACCGGCGCTGCGAATGTATGCGGTCGATTCGGGCAGGCTGGCGGCAGCCCGCGTCAGACGCCGAGGGACGCCGACCCGCGCTTGCGTGCAACGGCGATGATCTTGGCCGCGATACTCAGATCGAGTCGGTCGAGCTCGGCAGCAAGCGCATTGCGATCCATCAGCCGAACGCCACGCTGCTCGCGCGATTCGCGATCCACCGCGCCGGCTTCGGCCACCACCAGCAGTCGCTTGAGCCCAACCGACAGCGCGAGCGTCTGCAACTGTTCGATGCGGCGCGCACTGACCGGCTGGCGCTCGACGACGAATGCATAGCCGCGCGCGGCATCCTGCCGATGCCGCAACACGCGCTCGATCGGTCGGACCGCCGGCGATGCCGGTGAACTGCGATAGCCACGTGCCTCGAACCAGGCGAGCGCAACCTCGCGCAGTGGCGGACCGTCTTCACCATGGCGAACGAGATCGCCGCCACCGACGAAGCTGCGTTGCGGAGTCTCCGTCAGCGGCATTGCGCCGCGCTCGGGTCGCACCGAGGGCGGCGTTGGCCTGGCTGCGGGCTGGGCTCTGAACGCAGCAGGGGCGGCAGGGGAAACGGCAAGCGGCTGCGTAACACGCGGAGCAGCCGCGCGCTCCAGCATCCCCTTCGCGATCGGCGCCGCAGCCGGTACTGCAGCCGGCATCGCAGCGGGCAGTGAAGCCTGCGGCGCCGGTTCGTCTGCCGGCACATCGACCTGCGTGATCTGTGCAAGCGTTTCCCGGCTGCGCTCGGCAACGCGCTCGCGTTCGTCGGCCAGCAGCGCCTCGATATCCACGCCCTCTTCGAACTCGGACACCTCGAGCGCACGCGGAGCCGTGCCCAGGCGATCGTCGAACTCACTGCCGGCGAAAAAGGTTGCGACGTCGTCTGCAGGCGGGTTGGCCGCGGAACCCAGGCCGGCACGCATTTCCGCGAGCGCTGCCTCACTGCGCCGCTCTTCCTCTGCACGGATGCGTCGAACCCGCGCGATGCCCCACCACGCCGTGACAAGCACGAGCAGTGCTGCAATGCCGAGCATGAGCATCAGCGACATGCGAGGAGCGTTCGAACGAAAGGATGACCTGAAGGGCGTGCAGTGCAGACGGCCTGCGCGATAGCAGACAGTGTCGCAAAAACCCGGCAGCCGTTGGCATGAAAAATGGCCCGAATGATCCCCAATCGAGGCGAATCTCAACGTCCGACGCGGCGTCGCCTGCTTTGGCGGGACGCGCGTTCAGCCAACCGCCCTGTCATTGGCATGCGCTGTCAAGCGGCACCCGCCGCAGCAGCCCGACCGACGGGCTCGTACACTCACCAGCGCCGAGGGCCGTTGAGTTGCCTGAGGTTGCCGTTCTTCAATGATGTCCTCGACACCCCAACCATGACGCTCGCCGTTGTCCGCAGCCGTGGCCTGTCCGGCATGTCGGCGCCCGAAGTGACGGTCGAGGTGCATCTGGCCAACGGCCTGCCGTCGTTCACGCTGGTGGGCCTGCCCGACACCGAGGTCAAGGAAGCGCGCGAGCGGGTCCGGGCGGCGATCCAGAACAGCCGCTTCGACTTTCCAATGCGGCGCATCACCGTCAACCTGGCGCCGGCCGACCTGCCCAAGGAGTCGGGCCGCTTCGACCTGCCGATCGCGCTGGGCATTCTGGCCGCGAGCGATCAGCTTGGCCGGGTCGATCTGAATCGGCATGAGTTCGCTGGCGAACTGTCGCTGTCCGGCGAGTTGCGGCCGGTGCGCGGCGCGCTGGCGATGACCTATGCAGTATCGCGCGCCACGACAGCCGATGCCGCGCCGCGCGGCTTCGTGCTGCCGCGCGACAGCGCCGACGAGGCCGCGCTGGTGGCCGACTCGCCGGTCTACGCCGCGCGCAGCCTGCTGGAGGTGGTCGAACATCTGCGCGCGCTGTCCGGCGATGCCAGCGCCACCGCGCTGCCGCAGCATGTGGCGGCGGTACGCCTGTCGCCGCCGGCCTACCCCGACTTTGCCGAGGTACGTGGCCAGCACGCGGTCAAGCGCGCGCTCGAAGTGGCGGCGGCCGGCCGCCACAGCGTGCTGATGGTCGGTCCGCCAGGCGGCGGCAAGACGATGCTGGCGCAGCGGCTGCCGGGCATCCTGCCGCCGATGAGCGGCGACGAGGCGCTGGAGTCGGCCGCGGTGCTGTCGCTGGTCGGCAAGTTCGCGCCGCAACGCTGGGCCACGCGGATCATCCGATCGCCGCATCACACGGCCAGCGCTGCCGCCATCGTCGGCGGCGGCGGCAACCCGATGCCGGGCGAGATCTCGATCGCGCATCACGGCGTGCTGTTTCTCGATGAGTTGCCGGAGTTCGACCGGCGCGTGCTCGAAGTGCTGCGCGAGCCGATCGAGTCGGGCCGCATCACGGTCTCGCGCGCCGCGCGCAGCGTCGACTTCCCGGCGCGCTTCCAGCTGGTGGCGGCGATGAACCCCTGCCCTTGCGGCTACTTCGGCCACAAGAGCGTGCCGTGCCGCTGCACGCCCGATCTGGTGGCGCGCTACCAGTCGCGGATCAGCGGGCCGCTGCTCGACCGCATCGACATTCGCGTCAGCGTGAACGCGCTCGACAGCGTGGAGATGACGCAGTCGATCGGCGGCGAGCCCACCCGCTTCATCGGCGCGCGCGTGCTGCAGGCCCACGAGCGCGCGCTGGCGCGTCAGGGCAAGCCCAACGATGCGCTGGAGCCGGCCGACATCGATCGTCATTGCCCGCTCGATGACGCGGTCCCGCAATTGCTGCGCTCGGCCGCCGAGCGGCTCGGCTGGTCGGCACGCGCCTACCACCGGGTGCTCAAGCTGGCGCGCACGATCGCCGATCTGCGCGGTGCAGACACCCTTGGCACCGCCGATGTGGCCGAGGCGGTGCAGCTGCGCCGCTCGCTACCGGGCTAGGGCCGGGCTAGGGCCGGCTGCACCACGGGCGCATCGGTCGGCGCCCGGTCAGGCCGGGTTGCATCGTTGTGATGCCGCTTGCGCCAGCGCAACTCCTGCGCGGCGTGATTGCCGTCTGATACGAAGACGGCTGCCGAGCGCATCGCCTCGGCGCCCGCCCTTGCTGCGGAATCTCCATGTCTTCATTCGACGCGCACGTGATCGTTGTCGGCGGCGGCCTGACCGGCCTGACGGCAGCCTTCCAGTTGCAGCAGTCCGGCCTGTCGGTGCTCGTGCTCGAAGCCGCAGCGCGCGCCGGTGGCGTCATCGGTACCGATCGCTGCGCGCTGGCTGACGGCGAGGCGCTGTGCGAGCGCGGGCCCAACAGCGCAATGGACACTGCGCCGCAGATCGACCTGCTGCTCGACGCGCTGGGCATCCGCGATCAGCGGGTCGATGCCGAGCCCGCTGCCCAGCGACGCTACCTGTTGCGCGGCGGCCAGCTGGTGGCCGTGCCGTCGGGTCCGCTGTCATTCCTCACCACGCCGCTCTTCAGCGCGGGCGCCAAGCTGCGATTGCTGCGCGAGCCGCTGGTCGCGCGTCGCGCGCATGATGGCGCCGCCGAGGAAAGCGTCGCGTCATTTGTCCGGCGCAGGCTTGGACCGGAGATGCTCGACTACGCGGTCGAGCCACTGGTGGGCGGCATCTATGCCGGCGATCCCGATCGGCTGTCGCTGCCGGCGCTGTTCGCGCCGCTGGCGCAGATGGAAGACCGCTATGGCAGCCTGCTACGCGGTGCCGTGGCCGGCGTGCGCGAGCGGCACAAGCAGACGACAACCACCGGCCGCACGCCGAGGCCACGCGCGCGCAGCTTCAACTTTCGCGGCGGCATGCAGACGCTGACCGACGCGCTGGCACATCGGTTGGCGCATTTGCAGTGCCAGACGCGTGTGGTGGCGATCACGCCGCAGACCGATGGCTGCTTCGCGCTGCGCGTTGAGCATCAGGGCGAAGGACGGACGCTGCGCAGCCAGGCGCTGCTGCTGGCGGTACCGGCGCACGTTGCGGCCGGGCTGGTCGCGCCGCTGGGACCGGCAGGTGCGGCCGCATCCGGCGCACTGGCCGCCATTGACGCGCCACCGCTGGCCACGGTGACGGCGCTGTACCGGCGCGCCGATATTGCGCATCCGCTCGACGGCTTTGGCGTCCTGGCGCCACGCGTCGAAGCGCCGCCACTGCTCGGCACGCTGTTTGCCAGCTCGATGTTCGCGCAGCGCGCGCCCGCAGGTACCGCGGTGCTGACGAGCTTTGTCGGCGGTCGGCGCGATCCGGACGCAGCACGGGAAGACGATGCGGCACTGACCACCCGCGTGACCGATGCCAACACACGCTGGCTCGGCGCCGGCACGCCCGTGCAGGTGCGGATCACCCGCTGGCCGCACGCGATCCCGCAGTACGACCTCGGCCACCCGCAACGGCTGGCTGCCGTGGCAACGCTGGAAGCGCAGGTGCCAGGACTGACGCTGGCCGGAAGCTGGCGCGATGGCGTGTCGATCGCCGACTGCATCGTGGCCGGTGCACGTCACGCCGACGCGATCCGTGCAGCGCTACCGATACCTGCCGTCGGCTGATCAGCACCCTGCTCCCCCAGCGGCCCACCGCGTCGCGCCCGCGTGATCGCTGTGCGCGAACAAGACCGCGAACTACTTCGCCGACCTGCTTGGTGTCGCCCTCGGCCTGGCGATGATGCGGTCCTTGATCGCCGCGTACGTGCTGTCGCTGACGATGTTGCGCGACACCAGGTCAGCCTTGCTGTTGTAGGGACGGCCGGCAACGATCCTGGCCGCCTCGGCCTCGCCAATGCCCGGGATCTGCTGCAAGGCGGCCGAGGGCGCGCTGTTGATGTCGAGCGGCCTGGGCTTGATGCCCTGCGCGGGTGTTGCCGCACTCGCCGCCGCCTTGGGTGCATCAGCCGCGCAGACTGCGCCCTGGCTGCCCAGCAGCACCACGACAACACCCAGCCCGGCAATCCGTCGGTTTCTCATGATCTGTCCCGCTGCAATGAAAAACCCGGGGACGTTTCCGGCCCCGGGCGCGTGAAGGGGCGGGCGGAGCGTGACTCGGCTCGACCCGCCCGATCCTTCGCCTACTTGTGAACCACCGCGGCGTCGTGGCCCTTGCCAGGTCCGTGGCAGACGGCGCACGCCTCGACGACACCGACCGCGGCGCTGCGCGCGCTTTCGATCAGGCCGCCATTGAGCGTCATGTGCGACTTGGCCGGGGGCGCGTCGTGGCAGCTGACGCAGGATGCCGTGAACGGCGTGGTCACCTTGTCGCTGACGTTGGCCGATGTACGCGAAGCCTTGGCATTGGCCGGACTCGGCGTCGCCAGGTAGGCCGCGTTGACCGACTCGTACGTCGAAAGCAGACTGTTGACCGGGACCGTATTGAAGGTCGTCGTTGCGCTGGTGCTCGTGACGTGGCAACCGGTGCAGTTGCTCAACACCCCGGGGAAGTCCATGCGGCGGAAGTCGAGCAGCTGAATCACGCTCGGCGTCCGGTCACGCGCGGTCTGGAACGGGCTGACCCGTTCGCGTCCTGCGTGGATGCCATGGATCATGTCCTTCAGGTTGTTGGTCACGGCCGGGAAGGCCAGCGCGGCGTTGGTCGCGGTCTTGTTGAAGCCCCAGTCGGTGACGATCTTCGTGGACGCGATGTCGAAGTTCCACGTGGCCAGCGTTGCATCGGCAATGCCGCGACCGCTGCTGGTCAGACCCGGGACGTGACAGGTCGCGCACACCTGGACTTCGTACACGCGGTTACCGCCGTGCCCCTCGAACCACTCGTGGCAGTTCGCGCACTTGGCCGAATCGACCACCGTGCGGCGCGCCGCGTCGCCGGTCACCGCCTTGATCACCGATACCGTGTGGCGTGCCGTGGCCGGCAGACCGAGCGATGCATCCGCCGCCTGCGTGAAGTAGCCCTGCAGCGCCACCGCCCGCATCTTCGCGCCGGCCGGCATGGCCCACGCACCGCTGCCCTTGATGGTGGCAACGTAGTAGCCGGCCGTCGAGGATGCAGTCAGCGCGCCGTTGGCGGCGTTGTTGGTGCTCAGCAAAGCGGCAATCGACACGCTGCGCGGCTGCGCGGCGGCCTGACCATTACCGAGGTTGTTGTAATCAGCAGGCGTCGTGATCCCGTCCTGCGAGGCCGCGAAGGCCAGCAGGAAGCTCGGACTGCCGGTGAAGCCGGTGAGCGGGTTGGAGACTGACGCCGCCGCAGGCACAAGGCTGACTGCGGAGCCGTCCTTCAGGATCCGGAACTCGATCGTCAGGTCATTGGTGGTTGCATTGACCGCCGCCGACTTGATCTCGTACGTGAAGTTGGCCAGGCCCGGCGCCACGACAGGATTGTGCGTGGTCTTGTTTTCGGTCCGGTGATAGACCTTGATGTTGTCGGGCGTGTGGCAGATGCTGCACGCCACATCGTCGGTCTGCACCAGATTGACGCCCGGCGCATGGCCGCTGGTGGCCAGCACGTCGGTCGAGTACACCACCGCCGCCTTGTCGGCCAGCGTGGACCCGCCGCCCGTGGCGAAGTTGATGCCGTCATGGCAGGAGCTGCACCCTGCGCGCGTGGGCTTCAGGTAGTCGTTGGCATTGACCGCCTTTGCGCTGTCGTGGCAGACCGTGCACATCTTCTGGCCGCCGCCCAGCATCGAGTAGCCCTTGTTGTTGAAGACAACATTCGCGTAGTTGTAGTTGTCCTTCACCAGTTCCTTGCCGTTATGGATCTTGTGGATCATCTGCGGCATCTGGCCGACGGCCACGCCGTCGTACTTGTAGCTGTTGGCCACGCCATCGACCCGGCTGTAGCTGTAGCTGGTGATGCCGGTGATCGAATTGACCGAGGCGGTCTCCTTGAGCGCCGGGAACTTGGCATTCGTCGAGGCCGTATTGGCATAGCCGTAGCCACGCTGCGACGTGTGGCAGACCACGCAGTACTCGGTGTCGATCCGGTTGCCACCGTGGAACGCGAGCTTCTCGTGGCACTGGTTGCAGTTGTCGACGCTGACCAGTTGACGCTTGAGGTCGGCGTTGGCGATCGCTGCGCCCGTCGAGGGCACGAAGTTATAAATCGCGTTGACCGGACTTTCCAGGTTCACCGCCGCCGTGGTTGTCACCGCGTCCGCCGTGTTGCTGCCGGTGCCGCGGGCAGCGCCGCTGAACTGGAGCGTCAACCGATGCGGCAGCGTGGGTTCCCAGGTCAGGTCGTCGAGATCGGCCTTCACGTTGTTGCCGGTGAAGGTCAGCGCATCGATCTGCGACTTGATCGCCGTGACATCGCGGTAAAACGTGTACCGGTAGGCGCCGTCACCGGTCGCCACCAGCGTGCCGGTGTTGTCGGTGGTCGGACGCGTGGCCGCGGCAGCGGTCGTCGTGGTCGGCACCGTGGTCACGATGTAGCTGACCCAGCGGCTCGGGCTGCTGTTGACGCCAGCGACGTACTTGGCCAGCGCGAATGAGATGTTCGGATAGCTGGCCACCGTGGCGGTCGCGCTCTTCGACGTGAACTTGTCGAGGCCGTTGACCGGCTTGCCGGTGCTGTCCTTGATGGTGAACTCGACCACCGGTGCACTGGCCACCGTGACCTTGCTCACCGCGACCACGAACTTCGACGCAGCCCACTGCTCGGGTGTGAGCGTTGCGAGGTCGATCTTGTCGCCAGCGTTCTGGCCGGGCGTTCCCGGGATCCCCGGAGGACCCGCCGGGCCCTGCGCGCCCGGCGCGCCATCGTTGCCACCGCCGCACGCCGCCAGCGTGGCGACGAACAGCGCGCTTGCACATAATCCGAGGAAGCGGCTCGCGCCTGCTTTCCCGGACATCGAGTGGCCATGAAGACTCATACCACTACCCCCTCTTTCATGGTTGATTCCGAACGCTCAGTCACGATGCGGTGACTTAACGGTCCCTGACTTCACGTGTTCGCAGCCGCCACTGTGAGCCGATCACTCGTGCAGCACGTGACGTGCATCAACCGCAGTGCAGTGCAGATGCGCCGCCGATGCACTGCTTGATGCGCGGCGCGTGCACCGCCGATCGATGACAGGCTGGACAGGAAATACCGAGGGGTCGATGTCACGGGAACGGTGGCATCGCGAGGGAAAAGACACCGCAGCCGCAAGTTTTCAGGCAGTGGCTGCGCGTGAATGCACGCGGGTTTGTCTTCGACAGTCGGCCTCAGCCGGCGTCAAAGTAACGGGGATGGTTACGGCCCGACAATGCGCGTGCGCAAACACGATGCGAGCCAAGAAAAAGGGGCCCGCAGGCCCCTTTGTTGCAGCTGAGCGACGCGCTCAGGGCAGCACGGTATCGATGGTGATGCTCGCGTCACGTACGCCGAGCTTGACCGGCTTCGACAGACCTTCGAGGTCGCCACTTTGCGGCATCGGGCTGCCTCGCTTCGAGATGCGCGCGCCAACAATCACCTCGCTCTGACCCGACAGCCGGTTGTTGGGCGAGATCGACTGGTCATCGTCGAGCGTGAACTTTGCTGGCAGATCCTTGACCTGCAGCGTGGTCAGCGCGATCGGCATACGCCCGCCGCTGGCAGAGCGCACGAAGACGAACACGGCATCGGTCGGTGCGGCCTTCGCACGCAATTCAGGCGACAGCGTGACCGTGCCGCCGACGGAAGCCACCGCGGGCTTGCCCCCGACCGGCGCACCGCCACCCGCCCCGGCGCCGGGCTTGCCTGCGCTCTTGCCCGCGCTCTTGTGCACGTCATCCTGCGGCATCGCCTGCTGCGCCAGCGCCGGTCCTTGCGCGGGCATGCCGGCGCGCTGACGTGCCTCGGCGATCGACCCTTCAATGGTCTGCGAAATCGATGCTTCCGCCGGCAAGCTTGCACGCAGTGCCTCCCAGCGCGCGACCGCCGCCTTGTAATCGCCCTGGTTGAACGCGTCGGTGCCGGCCATCGCCAGCGCCTTCCACTGGCGCGGATCGAGCGCCAGCGCCTTGGCGATCAGCTCGCGCGGCTTGCCCTCGAACTTGCGCCCCTGCGCCATCGCTGTGGCGTCGGCGTAGTCGGCCAGCAGATCCGCATCGTCAGGCACCAGCGCCACCAGTCGCTCGTAGGCCTTGGCCGCTTCGTCGAAATTACGCATCTGATACAGCGAGCGCGCGAGCGTGAACCATCCCTGTGCGTTGTCGGGGTCCTTCTCCAGCCGCTTTCGCAGCGACGCCACCATGCCATCGAGCTGCTCGGGCGTCAGGTTATGGGCGTCGTCCTGCGGCGCGGCGGCGGTCTGCAGTTGACGGTCGAACGCCGCCGGGTCACCGTACTTCACATAGAGTCCGGCTGCCGCCAGTGGCATCAGCGCCGCCAGTACGAATGCCGGCCAGCGTGCGCGCGTCGCCGGCGTGGCTGGCGTCACATCGCCCTTGCCCACATCGTCGAGCACGCGGCGCTCGAGCTCCGCCTTGATCTCCGCGTATTGCGCGTCGGCCACCACGCCCCGCGCATGATCCGCCTCCAGCTCGGCCAGCTGATCCTTGAGCACACCCAGGTTGGCACGCGCGCGATCGACCTCGGCGCGATCGCTACGCGCACGCAGCAGCGGCGGCAGCAGGAACACCAGGCTCAGCGCGGCCATCAGGACCGCAATCACGATGAACAGCGTCACTTCGCGCTCCCTTCGCCGCCGAGCAGCGCGGCCGCGCGCGCGCGCTCGGCCTCGGTCAGGTCCGGCATCACTGGCAGCGTGCGTCGGGCCCGAAGGATTCGCCAGGCCGCCAGACCGCCGACCACCAGCAGCAGCAGCGGACCGAACCACAGCAGCACGGTGGTTGCCTTGACGGGCGGCTTGTACAGAACGAAGTCACCGTAGCGGTTGGTCATGAAATCGATGATCTCGCGGTCCGACTTTCCAGCCGCAACCTGCTCGCGTACCTGGTTGCGAAGGTCGACGGCGATGCCGGCCTTGGACTCGGCGACCGACTGGTTCTGGCAGACGAGACAGCGCAACTGCAGCGACAGTTCGTACTCCCGCCGGGCGAGGACCGGATCATTGAGCGTGGGCTGCGCACTGCCCGGGACAGCAGCAGGCGGCGCGGCCTGCGCCAGCGCGACCGGCGCGCCGGCGGCGAACCAGAGCGCGGCAGCGGCCGCGAGAACACGGGGAGCAACTCTCATGATTTCGACTGAAGCTCGCGGACGAGCGTGGTGATCTTCTGCATGGCTTGCGGCGTGACGGGCCCGATGTGCTTGTGGCGGATCACGCCCTGCTTGTCGATGACGAAGGTCTCGGGCACGCCGTAGACGCCAAAGTCGAGGCCGACCCGGCCCTCGGCATCGATGGCGCTTGTCAGATACGGATCGCCCAGTTCGGCCAGCCAGCGCCGCGCAGCAGGCGGCTGGTCCTTGTAGTTCAGGCCAACGATCGGCACCAGTTTCTGGCGCGCCAGCTGGTTCCAAAGCGGGTGCTCCTGCCGGCACGGCGCGCACCAGCTCGCCCACACGTTGAGGATCCAGACCTGCCCGATCATGTCCTTGTTCGTGAACGGCAGAACATCGGTGTGAAGCTGCGCCAGCTGGAACTGCGGCGCCGCCTTGCCGATCAGCGGCGACGGCACCTCGCGCGGGTTCAGCCACAGGCCGCGCAGCAGGAAGGCCGCCAGCAGCACGAACAGCACCAGCGGCACAAGGAAAAGCGCAACGCGTTTCATGGATCGATTCGCAAGTCGAAGTGGGGCGGCGCGAGTCCGGCCGCGGGGTCAGGCAGCCGCTGGCCGCGGGCTGCGTGAGTCTCCGGAAACCTCATCGCGCCGCGCCAGCGCGCGATAGCGGCGATCCGACATCGCGACAAAGCCGCCGAGGGCCATGAGCACGCAGCCCAGCCAGATCCAGGTCACGAACGGCTTGTAGTAGACCCGCACGGTCCAGCCGCCGGCATCGTCGACCGCCTCGCCCAGTGATACGTAGACGTCACCGATCAGGCTGCTGCGAATCGATGCTTCGGTCATGGGCATCTGCGACTGCGCGAAATAGATGCGCTTCTGCGGCGTCAGCGTATCGATCTCGCGGTCGCGCCGGAGCAGCGTGAAGTTACCTTCGGCCGCTCTGTAGTTGGGGCCGCGCACTTCCTTGACGCCATTGAACCTGAACGTGTACTCGTCGATCGTCACGATCTCGCCGGGCGACATCTTCACGTCGCGTTCGACTTCATAGCCGCGCACCGAGGTCACGCCGACGATGAACACCGCCACGCCCAGGTGCGCCACCACCATGCCCCACCACGCGCGCGGCTGGGCGCCCAGTTGCGCCAGTAGCCCGCCCGGCGCGTGCCGGATCTGGTGGCGGATCATCTCCAGCGTCGTAACCACGATCCAGGCGGCCATCCAGTAGCCGAACGCGGCCATCGGCGACCAGCGGGCCGAGTGATCGACCACCGCTGCGAACGGCAGCACCAGCCCCAGGATCAGCGAGATGACCAGCGCCCAGCGCAGGCGGGTCCAGAGGTCGGGCAGCGACGCACTCTTCCAGCGCGCGATCGGCCCGACACCCATCAGGAACACCAGCGGCGCCATGACCGGAACAAACACGGCGTCGAAGTACGGCGGGCCGACCGAGATCTTGCCCAGGCCCAGCGCATCCAGGAACAGCGGATACAGCGTGCCCAGCAGCACGGTGCCGGTGGCCACCGCGAGCAGGATGTTGTTGCCCATCAGCATCGACTCGCGCGACACCGGATCGAAACGACCGCCCAGACCAACGCGCGGCGCGCGCCACGCAAACAGCGCCAGCGAGGAACCAATCACCGCGACCAGGAAGATCAGGATGAAGACACCGCGCGCCGGATCGGTGGCAAACGCATGAACGCTGGTCAGCACGCCCGAGCGCACCAGGAACGTGCCCAGCAGCGATAGCGAAAAGGCAAAGATCGCCAGCAGCACGGTCCAGGCCTTGAAGGTGCCGCGCTTCTCGGTCACCGCCAGCGAGTGAATGAGCGCGGTGCCCACCAGCCATGGCATGAACGAGGCATTTTCCACCGGGTCCCAGAACCACCAGCCGCCCCAACCCAGCTCGTAGTACGCCCACCACGAGCCCAGTGCGATACCCAGCGTCAGGAAGCACCAGGCCACCGTGGTCCAGGGCCGCGACCAGCGCGCCCATGCGGCATCGAGCGTACCGCCCAGCAGCGCGGCAATGGCGAACGCGAAGGCCACCGAGAAGCCGACATAGCCCATGTAAAGCAGCGGCGGATGGAACACCATGCCCGGGTCCTGCAGCAGCGGGTTCAGGTCACGCCCCTCGGCCGCCGGCGGAAACATGCGGTCGAACGGATCGGAGGTGATCAGCATGAAGGAGATGAAGCCGATCGTGACCAGCCCCATCACGCCGAGCACACGCGCCACCATTTCCTCGGGCAGGCGGCGGCTGAACAGGGCAACTGCCGCGCCCCAGCTCGACAGCATCAGCACCCACAGCAGCAGCGAGCCCTCGTGCGAGCCCCAGGACGCGGCGACCTTGTACGGCACCGGCAGCAGCGTGTTGCTGTTCTGGGCGACGTTGACCACCGAGAAGTCGTCCACGACGAACGACCACACCAGACAGCCCCACGCAAAGGCCACGAACAGCGCCTGACCGAAGGCTGCCGGCCGCGCCAAGGACATCCACTCACGCACACCGCGATGGGCACCGGCCAGCGGAAACACGGCCTGCGCGGCGGCGATCAGCAGCGCCAGAATGAGCGCGAAATGACCGAGTTCCGGAATCATTCCCCGTGCCTCCGCGAACGATGCAATTGCCCGACTGTCTGCGTCATGACTTTTCCCCTCCGGCCGGTACACGCCGCCGGCGCTGCGAATTCATCGAACCCTCTCGCAGGCGGCGCACCCCGGTGCGCACGATGCCCCGATCGTTCGGGGCTGGCCCTGCGTACTGTCTAATGCGCGCTCGCCGGCGCGCTACTTGCCGGTTGCGGCCGCTGGCGACTTGCCGCCGTAGGTATCGCCGCCGTGCATGGTCTTGCCCGCCTTGTGTGCCTGCTCGACCGCGTGGGCGGCCTCCGGCGGCATGTAATTCTCGTCGTGCTTGGCAAGGACCTCGGAGGCGCGGAACACGCCATCGCTACCGAGTTTGCCGTTGGCCACCACGCCCTGCCCCTCGCGGAACAGGTCGGGCAGGATGCCCTGATAGCTGACGTTGATTGCGTGCGCCGTGTCGGTGACCTTGAAACTGACCATCACGCCATCACGCTTGACGCTGCCGGTCTCCACCAGCCCGCCGATCCGAAAGGTACGGTCGCGCGGCGCCTTGGCTGCGGCCACGTCGGAGGGCGAGAAGAAGAACACCAGATTGTCCTGAAAGGCCGACAGGATCAGCGTGGTGGCCACGCCGAGCACGGCCACGCCACCGATGATCAGCGCGAATCGCTTGTGACGCGGCTTCATTGCCATCTCACGCTCCCTTGCGCGCGGCCAGTGCCCGCGCCTCGGCACGCGCCCGACGTCCGCGCGCGCTCACCATCACCACCTCGGCGGCGATCACCGCCGCGCACACCAGGTACGAGCCCCAGACGTAGAAGCCGTAGCCGCCCATCGACAGGAAGTTCTCGACACTGCCCCACTGCATTTTCGATTCCCCGAAAGTTCAAACCGTTCAGCGTGCGCCAGCCCGCATCATGTCGGACACCCACTGGCTGCGCTTCTCGCGCTCCAGGATCAGCGCGCGCACCCGCACCAGCGCCATGCCGATCGCATAGGCCCAGAACGCGAACACCATGATCATCATCGCGGTCAGCATGATGTCGGCCATCGTGCTGCCGCCGGGCTTGACGCTGGCGCCCTGATGCAGCGTGTTCCACCACTTGACCGAGAAGTAGATGATCGGCACGTTGACCACGCCCACCAGCGCCAGCACCGCCGAGGCCTTGTCGGCGCGGCGCGGGTCATCGATCGCCGCCTGAAGCGCCAGATAACCGAAGTACAGGAACAGCAGAATCAGCGTGGAGGTCAGGCGCGCGTCCCAGACCCAGTACGCGCCCCAGGTCGGCCGGCCCCACAACGCGCCGGTCCACAGCGAGATGAAGGCCATCAGCGCGCCGGTGGGCGCGATCGCGCTGGCCATCAGCGACGACAGCCGGGTGTTGAACACCAGGCCCATGCCAGCCCAGAACGCCATCACCAGGTAAAGGAACATTGCCATCCAGGCCGACGGCACGTGGATGAAGATGATCCGGTACGAATCGCCCTGCTGGGCGTCGGTCGGCGCGCGGAAGAAACCGATGTACAGGCCGATCACGGCGAGCACCGCCGCCGCTGCGAAAAACCACGGCGCCAGGCGACCGGCCAGCGGATAGAACTGGTTGGGCGCGCTGAAGCGAAACAGGCTGACGCCGGCGGGCGCGGAGACGGAAGTCATGTCGAGTAAGCGGCTCAGATCTGCTCTTGGGGATCGGCGGGCGCACGGGAGCGCACCTGCACAACCGACATTGTCCTCAATTGACGGCCGGACTGTAACGGCGCCCGTTACCCGATGCTTGACTTCCGTCAGCGGAGCGGTATCACGTTCGCCGAACTTCGGGAAACCCCGGGTCGCTCACCCGATATTCGACTGCGATCCGCAGAAAAGATTTCCCCACAACGCGTGGGGCTGGCCGGGGTCCAGGATCCAGCGGGTGCGGGCCTATTCCATCGCGATCCGCAGCGCGGCCGCGATCGCCCACGGCGCCAGCACCGCCGACCCGAGCGAGATCGCACCGAGCAGCAGCAGGTGGCCCTGCGGCGAAATGCCGCCCGCAGTCGCCTCGACCGCGCCGGCGCCGAAGATCAGCACCGGCACGTACAGCGGCAGCACCAGCAGCGTGATCAGCACGCCGCCGCCACGCAGGCCGAGCGTGAGCGCGGCGCCAACCGCGCCGATCAGCGACAGCGCCGGCGTGCCCATCAGCAGCGAGATCACCAGGATGCCGATGGTGTCGGCCTGCAGGTTGAACATGATGCCCAGCAGCACCGACATCACGGTGATCGGCAGGCCGGTCACCAGCCAGTGCGCGGCGCACTTGGCCAGCACGATCAGCGACAGCGGCTCGCCGGTCAGCAACATCTGCTCGAGCGTGCCGTCGGCGTGATCGTTGGCGAACAGCCGGCCGAACGACAGCAACGCCGCCAGCAGCGCAGCCACCCAGATGATGCCCGGGGCGATCCGCCGCAGCGTCTCGGTCTCGGGCCCCACGCCCAGCGGCACCATGGTCACCACCACCAGGAAGAACAGCAGCGTATTGACGACATCAGCGCGCTGCCGCATCGCCAGCAGCAGGTCGCGCCGCAGCACCGTGGCCAGCGTCGTCATGCGGCCTCCGCCGGGCTCGCCGCCAGATCGCCCGGTGCAGCGGCCGGCACCAGCGTGAGCTTCTCGACGCGGCCGGCGATCGGCACGTCCTGGTGGGTTGTCAGGATCACCAGCCCGCCACGCGCCAGATGACCGGCGATCAGGTCCGACAGCGAGGCCACGCCACGCACATCGAGCGCGGTGAACGGCTCGTCGAGGATCCACACCGGCGCCTGGGCGGCCAGATACAGGCGCGCCAGCGCCACCCGGCGCTTCTGGCCCTGCGACAGATGGCGCGCCAGTTGCGCCTCGAACCCGCGCAGGCCCACTTCCGCCAGCGCGTGCCGCACGTCGCCCGATGCGGCTACGCGGCCGGCCAGGCCGGCGGCGAAACGCACGTTTTCCTCGGCCGACAGGTCGTCCTTGACGCCGTTCAGGTGGCCCACGTAGGCCAGCGCCTGCCAGTACTCCTCGCGCAGCCGGCGGATCTCCTGACCGCGGTAGCGGACCTCGCCTGCGCTGGGCGCAAGCAACCCGCACAGGATGCGCTGCAGGCTGGTCTTGCCGGCGCCGTTAGGGCCGGCCACATGCAGGCAGGTGCCCGGCTCGACCTGGAACGACAGCCCGCTGAACAGCAGCCGCTCGCCGCGCAGGCACTCCAGGTCGAGGGCTTCGAGCATGTTGGGGGCGGTTGAAAGGTCAGGCGCGGGGTCGCCCGACGCGGTGCGGCAGGCATGCGGCGCCGCGGGGACCGCGGCGGTGACGACAAGGCGCGCAGGGTAAGCGAGGGGCGCGGCTGTCGCAAGCCGCGCCCGGTGCGGCCACGATGCGGCCGGGCGCGGCGCGCTTGGCCTTTGCGTACGCGGCGCGCGCCGGACCAACCGCCGCTAGCGCCACGTGTAGCTGTAGGTCAGCCCGAAATAGGTGACGTTCTGCAACTGCTGCTGGGTGATCGTGGTGTTGTCGCTGTACAGGAACGGCACCCCGCCAAAGCCAAAGCCCCAGTCGGTGGTCTTGACCCGCTGCAAGATCGCATCGACGCGCAGCGCGGAGGCCTTGCTCAGTTCGTAGCGGCCATACAGCTTCAGTTCGGTCAGCCGGAAAAGCACGTCGGGCAGACCGCCGGTGGCCGTCAGCAGCTGCGCGCTCGACAGGCCGGCACCCGCATCGAGCGACTGCGCATACACGCTCTTGTCGTCGGCATAGGACAGCCCGCCACCCACGAGCAGTTTCTCCGACACCTTGCCGCTGACACCGAGACCGAGGTTCACGCTGGTGTTGTCGAACGCCAGCACGTAGCCGGCCGGACGCGCCTGGTTGAGCTTCTGCGTGCCCTGCGACAGATAGCCGTTGAGCGACCAGTCCTCCGACAGCACGTAGCTGGCATCGAGACTGTAGAAGCTCATCTTCGTGTCGCGCAGCGCATAGGCGGTGGGCGTGGTGTAGGCGTCCTTGCCCTGCTCGGCCGTGAACTGCAGCGACAGGTTGTCGAGCGCCTGCCAGTGGCCCATGAGCCGGACCTTGTCGCGCTTGCGGTCGGCCAGCGTGGGCGAGTAGATCGCCGATGGGCCCAGCGCCGCCGGGTCGGGCACCTCGACCACGCCGCCGGTGGACACCGGCCGCATCCAGATTGAGCCGTCGCGCTTGCTGGTGATCACGCTCAGCGCGCCGCTGAAGTTGGTGGTCATCTGGCGCCGCAGTTCGGCGCGCCACGACAGTTCGTCGGTGTCCTGGCGCCACGCGCTGATGCCGCGCGCGGCACTGGTGGCCGTGTAGGTGCCGCGGTCGATCGACTCCTGATCGACGCCGAGCGTGGCCTGGTACGAGCCGGCGAAGCGGTAGCTGGCCTGCAGCTTGTTGCGCCAGCGGGTCTGGCTGTAGACACGGTTGGTGAAGCTCCAGCCACCTTCGACCGTGTAGGGCGCCAGCGGCGTCTTGTCGTCCTTGTCGTCGTAGCGCGACTCGGCCACGAGCGTCAGCGCCGGCAGCGGACGCGCGCTGATACCCACCTGTCCCAGCAGCGTGTCGACCTTGCCGTTGAGGCTCGCTACGCCCGCGGGCGCGCCCGACAGCCCGGCAGATGCGAAGTCCTGGTTCTGCGTGGCGCGCGTCTGTGCCAGCTTGAAGTTGGCGCGCGTGGTCGGGCTGAAGGCCCAGGTGCCGCCGATGTCGAAGCGATGTGCGTCGTTGTCGGGCGCCAGCGCGATCGGCTGGCCCATCAGCGCGCGCAGGCCGGCACTGACCGGAATCGCCGCGTTCAGCGGGTTATTCAGCGTGCCCGGCAGCGTGGCCGACATCGAGCCGTTGGCATTGCGATAGAACGAGCCGTAGTAACCGCCGGTGAGCCGCAGCGGGCCGTTGGCATAGCTGAGCCGCGCATCGACCTCGTTGTGCTGGGCGTCGATCGGCTCGGGCAGCATCAGGATCGCGCCCTGCGCCGACGGATCGGTGCCGGAACACGATGGCGGCGGGCACAGCATGCCGATACCGCTGAGCCGCGAGCCGGTCTTCTTCTCCGAGCGCATGTCGAGCGCGAGTTCGATGTCGCTGCCGAACCACTTGGCCAGTCCCAGGCCGAAGCCCTTGCGGCGAGTTTCGAAGTCGTAGGTGCCACCGCTGCCAGCGCCGCCGGTCAGATACTGGACCTGCGGCGTGGTCGAGCCGCCGCCGAGCAGGCCGGTGTTGGCGCTGTAGGGATCGCGCCGCACCAGTTCGTCGTAGCGGGCGCTCAGGCGCCAGTCGCCTTGACGCTTCCACAGCAGCGTCAGTTCGCGCGTGTCGAGCAGCAACTGCGAGCCGACCGCCTGCACCACGGTGCCGCTCTTCTGGTCGATGCGGTCGTAGTCGAAGCCGAGCAGGCCGTACGCACTACGGTCGCGCATGCCGTTGTACTGGCCGAAGATCGCGCGGTCGGCCGCATCGCCCGACGGCACGCCCACACCGGCGCTGACCGAGGCTTCAAGCTCACTGGCGTTTTCGGCGTGCGTCGGCGCGACGACGGCTGCAAGCGCAGCCAGCACTGCCAGCGCGAGCGCACGGCGACGCGGTGCGGGAATCAGGGAATTCAGGACAGGAAGGGTCATGATCGCCCCCGGAATCAGCGGAACTGGCGCCGCGGCGCCGGATAGGTGGTGGCTGCGGGGTTGTTCGAGCCGTGCACCTGGGTGTGGCAGTTCAGGCAACTGCGGCCCTGCCAGATGTTGACGGTGTTGATACCCGAGCCGCGCATGGCTGCCGAGCCCTGACCCGCCACCGGCGGCGGATAGACACCCGGCTGGCCGCCGAGCGCGCCAACCTCGCCCGCCACGTGCGGCGTGTGGCACTGGTTGCACAGGATCGGCGCACGCGCCTTCAGCATGCCCGGCACGGTGCTGCCATGCGGGCTGTGGCAGATCGCGCAGTCCTCGGTGACCGGCTCGTGCGCATGAACGAACGGGCCGCGCTTCTCCGCATGGCAGGCGTAGCAGGTGTCATTGGTGCTGTCGCGCTTGGCCAGCTTGGGACCGGCCGAACCGTGCGCGTTATGGCAATCGGAGCAGGCCATCTTGCCTTCCTGCAGCGGATGGCGCGACGGGCGCTGCGCTTCGGCCCGCTGCTGCTTGTGGCACGCGTAGCAGACGTCGGGCTGGGTGGCCTTGGCCAGCACCTTGTCCTTGTGCGCATGGACCTGATGGCAGTTGCTGCAGGAGACATCGCTGGCCGGGTGGATGCTGGTGGCCCAGTGCATCCGCTTGGCGTCCTTGTCGTGGCAGCTCATGCAGACCGCGCTCTGCTCGGCGGCGGTCATGCGGCCCGGCTTGAAGCTGCGATCCGGCTTGGCGCGCGACCGCTTGGCATGTGCTTCGCTGGGTCCATGGCAGGTCACGCAAGTGGGCGTGCGCGCGTCGGCCTTGACCGCGTGCGCGGAGCGGCTCATCTTGCCGTGATCCTCCTCATGGCACGACATGCACTTTTCCGAGGCGTCGCTGTCCTTCGATGCCCACGCGTTGCCGGTCAGGCCGACCAGCCCGATCAGCCCGATGCATAACGCTGCCAGCGCGCTCCTGATCCGCATGCTCTTCCCCTCAAAGGCGGCTTGCCCGCGCAAAGCGGTACCGCTCATGTGCCCGTTCGTATCGACTGCCGGCTGCATCGCTCACCTCTGGCCATGGACCACGTCCACGCCCTTCGCTGCGCCCGCCGAGTGGCAGTCGTCGCAGGTCTCGCGCGGCGCAGCGAAGAACTGCCCGATCGTCAGGCCGCCAAACGACGAGCCGCCGTAGTTGGTCACGTGCGCGATCGCGTTGGTGGAGTCGTGGCAGGCCGTGCAGGTGGCTGCGCGCGGCGTCAACACCTTGAAGGTCAGCGGATCGCCGGTCCGCGGCGAGACCACCGAGCCAAGCGCGCCGAGGTCGCGCTGATACGAGTTGTTGACGTGGCAGGCATTGCAGTTGATGCCCACGCCGGGCCAGGCCACCTCGGCCGCATAGTTTTCGACCCCGGAGGTGAACGGCGTGCCAGCGGGCACCACGGCACCGGTGCTGGCGTTGACGCCGTCGGTCAGCAGGATGCCGGCCTTGCTGAACAGGCCGTAGACACCATTGCCGTGCGTGAACGGCGTGGTGCGCTTGGAGTTGCCGTGGATGCCATGGATCATGCGCTTGAAGTCATAGGCTTCGCGCAACTGCATGCCGTTGGTCATCACGGTCGACGACGAGCGCAGCGCGTCGTGGCACACATTGCATGCTTCCACCGTGTTGCGCGCGCCGCTGTGGAACGCCTCGGCCAGCGTGTTCGACCCCGACGAGGTGCCGAGCGCGCCGTGGCAGACGTTGCACTTGTCGTTGGACACCACCTGCCGGCGCGGACTGAGCGTGCCCGACAGCGCCACATCGGCGTACGTGTGCTGCACCACCACGTTCACCAGCGTGCGCGGCGAGACTTCCGGGCGCGGATCGAGCGCCTTGGCCTGCAGCTTCGCCTCCTTGATCTGGCCAATGCTGACCACCCGCGCCGTGCCCTTGGCCAC
>CAZTUT010000007.1:0-10646 GCA_964616395.1 uncultured Burkholderiaceae bacterium | reverse complement strand
GGATCGGACAGGTTGTAGCTGACGGTGACCAGACGCTTGTCGGCGTCGTACGACACGCTGTCGATGTTCATCTTGTAGCGCGCCGCGTTTTCCTCGTTCTGGTTCCAGTGCACGGTCTCCGGCGACAGGCTGACTCCGGCGCGATGGCAGCCGGCGCAATCCTTGTTGGCGATATCTGTCGGCTTGCCCGTAGGCCCAAGCAGCGCCTGCGCGAACGGCAGGTGGGTCGTGTAGAACGCCGAGGTCGTCTTGCTCGAATGACAGGTCAGGCACGAGTCCTTGCTGGCGCGGGTCTTCCAGTTATCGCCTTGGGGCGTGGCAGGGTTGGCGGCGCTGTGGCAGACCGCGCAGTTGCGAAGATCCTGCGGAAAGCCCACTTCGGCGTAGCTGTGCTTGCTGTTCTGGTAACCCCAGATCGTGTAGTCCTCGCCACCGGCCGCGAGCAGCTTGCCGGCGTGGATCTTGTGCACCATCGTCTGCATGGTCAGCACATTGCCGCTGTTGGCATCCACGGTGCCGGGGTTGTGGCACATCACGCAGTACTGGACATCGACCCGGCCGCCGCCATGCAGCGCCAGCTTGTCGTGGCAGCCATTGCACGAGGAGACATCGGCCATCACCCGGGTCTTGGACGGATCGGTCACCGGCACCGACTTGCCAGCGGCGTCGAAGGTGATGTCGAAGTACGGATTGACCTTGATGGTCTGGCCGCGCGCGTCAACGTAGCTGAGCTGGATCGCGATCCGATGGGTACGGTTCGGCTCGAAGGTCACGCCGCCGGTCTTCGACGGGTCGGTCAGGTTGGTGCTGAACTTGTACGTGTAGTAGCCATCGGCGTTGTAGACGAGCTGGTTGGCAAGGCTCGATGGCTTGGGATCGGTGGTGGCCTGCCGCGCGCTGGCCAGCACCGGGCTGCCGCCGGGGCCCACACCCGGCGTGGCGGTCTCGGTGCGCGATACGTAGCTCTCCCAGCGGTCGATCTCGCCATTGGCGCCGGGCACCAGCTTGGCAATCGCCACGCTGATGTTCGACAGCGCCAGCCCCTGCTTGACCGCCCCGTCGGAGAACACCGTGAAGTTGACGACCTGCGAGCTACCGACCACGACCACCGCCGGCACCCCGTTGTCCTGAAGCACCTTGAACGCCGACGACGTGTTCGTCGCGCTGTCGTTCGCGGCAGACGCCGCGGCCGTGCTGATCACCTGACCCAGCTGACTCGGAGGGGGCGGTGGCGAGCTGTCGCCGCCTCCTCCACCGCCGCAGCCCGTCATTGCCGTCAGCACCAGGGCCAGCGCCCCGACCCAGCCAATCGTCCGCTTCATCTGCCGCTCCATCGCTGCCCGCTGCGCGAGCACGCCTCCGCCGCATGTGCCGGTCTTTCGGGGGCCACCGCTCCACGACGGTGGCCCAGCCAGCCATTGCCGAATCCCCACAACTCCCGCCGCGAGGTTGGCGCAACGGCGCGCACGGGTATTGACTTGAGACAACCCGCGACCGTCGATGCGGGCTGGCTTGCGATCGTCACGCGAATCGGTGATGTCGGAACGCAACGCCCGGCGTCGACCGTTCGCTTCGCACCCGGCGACCTGGCCGCGTCGCGGGCGGGCAAATGAAAAAGCCGGGACAAGCCCGGCTTCTTCGTACGGAGCAGTCTGATCCTGACGCTACTGCGCGAGCATCCAGTCGAGCACAGCCTTGATGTCGGCGTCGGTCTTGAGCGCCGGCGCGTCGTCCTTCTCGTGGACTTCCTTGAACTTGGCCACGCCCTTGTCGGCGGTGATGCCACCCTTCTTGAAGTCGGCCTGGATCTTCTTGATCGACGGACCCTTCTTCTTGCTGTCGACTGCGTGGCACTTCACACAGCCGTACTTCTTGCCCAAGTCTTCCTGCGCGCTCGCGGCGGCAGCAAATCCCAGCAGGCCCGCAGTGGCCAGAACAACAAGCTTCTTCACAAGGATCTCCCTTCCTCAGCAGTGATTTCGCGCGCCGTCCGCGCCGCCACGCCTCCCCGACGCGACTCGGAAAAGATCGTCGCACGCAACAAACGGTCTTGCCAACGGCCGGTTGACCATTTCGGGTCGCTCAGACGCACCGGCTTGATCGTCATCAAGCCGGTGCCCTGAGAACGCTCAGTGCCCGTGCCGCATGCCGCAGTAGCGGCCGACCGCGATCCCCTGGCAGGCCGCGCGCAACTGCTCCTGGCACGCGCTTTCCTTCTCGCCGCGCTCGAGGCACTGCGCCGCCTGCTCGTGCGCTCGGGCCATTTGCCGGTGCTTGGCGATGTCTTCCATGCGATGGGCATCGGCCCCCTTGCCGGCTCCCTTGCCAGTGCCCTTGTCGGCAGCAGGCGCCTGCGCGAGGGCGGCGGTAACGGTGGCGGCCAGCAGGGTGGCAGTCAACGCGCGAAACAGCGAACTCATCATTGATCTCCTGGTTGAACGAGTGGGTTGAAGCAAATGGGTCAAGTCGAAAAGCTGTCTAGAGCGCGGCACGCAGGCCGATCAGCAGGGACCGTCCCGCGGGCGGCGCGAGGTTCTTGAGGTACGACGTGTGGACGCGCATGTCCTCGTTGGTCAGATTGCGGCCCTGCAAGGTCAGCGTCACCGGCCAGTCTGCCAGCCGCCACGCCACCTGGGCATCGACCCGGGTATAGCCGGCGGTCGGCTGCTCAGCCTGGCCATCGCGCAAGTCGAAGGGCGATACGCGGCGCTGCGGCAGCACGCGCGTGACCGCCAGCTGCGCCGCCCACTGCGCATGGCGCCAGCCCAGGTCCAGACCGAGGCGAGACGGCGCGATGCGCGGCAACCACTCGCCAGCCTGCGATCCGCTAGCCAATTGCGCGCGCACGGTATCGCCCCACACCCGCGCCTGCGGACCCTGCCGCGGCTGCCAGGCCACCTCGACTTCGCCGCCGCGCAGCCGCGCATCCGCCTGCGTGAACTGCAGGTTCGACAGTGTCTCCTCGACGTTGCCGTCCTCGTCCAGCAGATCGGTTGTCGTGCCGTCGAAGTAGCCGTAGATGTAGTCGCGCACCCGGTTGGCGAACAGGCTCGCCTGCGCACGCCAGGCACCGGCGGAGTACCTCAGCGCAAGATCGGTGTTCAGTGACCGCTCCTTGCGCAGGCCTGCGTCGGCGCGCTCGTAGGCGAAGGTCGCGGGGTGAGCGCCAACGAAGTACAGCTCCTCGGCCGCCGGTGCGCGCTGCGCCGTCGTGACGGTCAGGCCGACCTCCCAGGCTTGCGCCAGCCGCCATGCCGCGCCCACTGATGCCGTGGCCAGCGAAAAGCGGCGCGACGGCGCGCGTGTGCCATCGGCATAGTCGGCACGTACGTCGAATCGCTCGGCCTCGACCCGACCTCCCACCTCCACGCGCATGCGGCCAAAGGCCCGCTCCTGCACTGCGAACAGCGCATTGGCCGTGCTTTCGGTGCGCGGCAGTTCGCCCTCGCCGCTGCCGGTCAGCGTGGCCCGCTGCAGATGGGCGCCGACGACACCGCGCCACTCCGCCAGCCGGTACGGCAATTCGAGCCGGCCTTCGGCGCCCCGGTTCGAGAAACGGGCACCGACGGAGCCATCGGGACCGATCTCCTGGTGCGCGTAGTCGGTCAATCCGACCTTTGCGCGCAGATCGCTGAATGGACCGACGGCCTGCCCCGCATCGGCATGCATTTCGTAGCGAGTGCGCCGCAGCCTGAGGTTTACCGGTTCCTCGGGATTCGGGACACCGTAGTCGGACGCATAGCGCTGGACGGCAGCACCGATCCGCGCGCCGCCGCCGAACCAGGCACCTCCCACAGCGATCGACCGGGTGTCGGTCGCGCTGTTGGGCAGACGATCGTCGGCAATCAGGGTGCCGTCGGCAGCGCTCAGAGGCGTCGCCAGGCGATAGTCGCCGGTGCGCTGAAAAAACCCTTCGGCCCGCATCACCAGATCGCCGATGGGCGCCTGCGCATCGAGCGCCGCAGCGCGCTCCCGCTCGGCCGTGGCGCCGCGCAGCGCCAGCGCGGCCGTTGGCTGCTCGATACGTCGCAGCGGTATGCGCTCGCTGACGATGTTGACCAGCCCACCGATGGCACCCGAGCCATGCAGCAGCGTGGCCGGGCCGCGCAGCACCTCCACCTGGCGCGCGTTCAGGGTGTCGGCGGCCACGCGATGATCGGGCGACACACCCGAGACATCGCCCACGCCCAGGCCCGACTCGGTGATGCGCACCCGCGAGGACTCCATGCCGCGGATGATCGGTCGGCCCGCGCCGGGCCCATACGCAGAGGACTGCACGCCGGGCTGTCGCGCCAGCGTGTCGCCCAGGTTGGAGGACTCGGCGGCACGCAGCGCCTCGCCGCGCAGCACCGTGGCCGGACGCAGCAGATCGAGCTCTTTGCGGTCGAGCGGATCGACCGTCACCACCACCGGCTCGAGTTGTTTCGAGGGTTCTTCAGCCGTCACTTGCGCGCCTGCAGGCAGGCAGATCAGTGGCAGCAACACCGCCGCCGCGCCTGTGGCGCAGCGTGGATGAATTCGTGAACGCATGACTTTCCCGTTTGAAATCGAGTTGAGTCGTCTGCACCGCAACACCCGGCGGCAGGCAGGCGAGAGCGCACCGCGGGGCGCAGAGGCGGCGCCAGCGGGGGCGAGAGACAGCGGGAAATCAGGCGCGCGGCGGCGCCCGGGACAGGTAGTCTGGCCAGCAGCTGATGCAAGACGGCGCGGGCGACGCCAGAACCGCCGGCGCACCGACAGGCACGCGCGCCTGCTCAAGCGCTGCAGTTGCGGGCGGTCCATCGCCCAGCGTGGCTGCGTCGAAAGCAGCGCAGCTGTGCTCGACATCGGACGGAGCAAACGGTGCGAGGGCGTGAGCGTGCTCCGTCTCGCAGTCATGGTGTTCCTGGCCTTGCGCGTGCGCGATCCGATGCGCATGCCCCGCCATCTGGGCGACGCCCAGCGCCAGTCCGAGCACAACCCCGAGGAGCATGGCGGCACGACGTGTCAGGCGTCGAAGATCAGCGAATCGGGTCATGGTCGCGCGCAGCGCAGAAGCGGATCACCGGTTCAGGTCGGTACGAGGCAAGCCGGTCAGAATAGCGGGCCTGCTGCTGTCCTGGCCAATCCGGCCAGCGCACACAGCGCAATGACCGCGATCGGCCCCAGCCAGCCGCGCCACAGCGCCAGCAGCGCCGCGGACGCGATCCCCAGCGCAACCCAGTCCGGCGCGGCCGACATGCCGCCCGGCCAGAACACGTGGCCGGCAAAGAACAGTGCCAGGTTGACGATCACGCCGACCACAGCGGCGGTGATCGCGGTCAGCGGTGCGGTGAATCGCAGGTTGCCGCGCGTGTGCTCGACCAGCGGCGCGCCGGCGAAGATGAAGACGAAACTCGGCAGGAACGTGAAGAACGTGACCACGCAGGCCGCTGCGACACCGCTGGCCAGTGCCGCGTCGCCGCCCAGGAAAGGCGCCTGCCAGCCACCGGCGAAGCCAACGAAGGCCACCACCATGATCAGCGGTCCCGGCGTGGTCTCGCCGAGCGCCAGGCCGGCGATCATCTGCGGCCCGGTCAACCAGCCATGCTGCTCGACCGCGCCCTGATAGACATACGGCAGCACCGCGTAGGCGCCCCCGAAGGTGAGCAGCGCGGCCTGGGTGAAGAAGGCGGCCATCGCCGTCGGCAGGGCGTCCGCACCGAAGCCGGCCGCCAGCGCCAGCATGGCGGCCACCCACAGGCCGAGGCCCACGGCAAGCACGCGCAGCAGTGCTGCGCGTCCACCGCGCGCATGCGGCGGCGGCGGAGTGTCGTCATCGATGACCGCGGCCCTGTGGGCACCGCTCGACGCCGAATGCTTCACGCTCGCCGCGAACGCAGCCGGCCGCCAGCGCGCGCCCACCAGCCCGACCAGCGCGGCGAGGCCGATGATCAGCGGAAACGGCAGCTTCAATGCGAACAGCCCGATGAACGCGGCCACCGCGATTGCCCATAGCAGGCCGTTGTGCAGCGTGCGGGCGCCGATGCGCCAGGCGGCGTGGATCACGATGGCCACAACTGCCGGCTTGACCCCCGCGAACGCCGCTGCCACCCAGCGCTGCTCGCCAAACGCCATGTAGACCCACGACAGCAGCAGCAGGATCAGCAGCGATGGCAGCACGAACAGCAACCCGGCCGCCAGCCCGCCCGCGGTGCGATGCATCAGCCAGCCCAGATAGGTGGCGAGCTGCTGCGCCTCGGGGCCGGGCAGCAGCATGCAGTAATTGAGCGCATGCAGAAACCGGCGTTCGCTGATCCAGCGGCGGTGCTCGACCAGCTCGGCATGCATGATCGCGATTTGCCCGGCTGGGCCGCCGAAGCTGACGAAGCCCAGCTTCAGCCAGAAGCGCAGCGCCTCGGCAAAGCCGGGCGGAGGCGGCCGGCCCTCACCCGGGGCAGCGTGGGCGGGCGTCATGCCAGCGGGGTCGACAGCAGCAGCATCCGCGCATTGTGACCGAGCCCGTCACCCCCGCAAGGCCGCGATGACCGCGTCGGGGTTTCTGCGGCAGGATGCTCGGCCACGGTCGCAGGCTGGTTGTCGTTTGACCGAAAACAACGCCAGGGTGGGGTTCAGCCCGTAAGGTCCGGGATGTACTTCGGAGAGGGAGCAAGAACATGGGTGCGCTCAAGCGCTTTTTTCGCTGGTTGTTTTCGCCGTCGGCCAGACTGCCTGTCGCCGTGCTGCTGCTGATCGGCCTCGCGGTCGGGGCGACCAGCGTCATCGGTACGCAAGTCATGGTCCATGCCACGGGAAGCGTGGAGTTCTGCGGCAGCGCCTGCCACTCGATGCACACCTTCACGCTGCCCGAGTACAAGGAGAGTGTCCACTTCTCCAACCGCACCGGTGTGCGTGCCGGCTGCTCGGACTGCCACATTCCGCACAGCTATCCGGCGGTGCTGTTCTACAAGGCCAAGGCCGGCATCCGCGACGTGTATTACGAAGCCACCGGCTCGATCGCCACCAAGGAAAAGTACGAGAAGGAACGCTGGCGGATGGCCAACCAGGTGTGGGCGGAGTTCCGCGAGAACAATTCGGCCAACTGCCGCACCTGCCACGACCCGCTGGCCTTCGCCAGCCAGAGCAACCGCGCGCAACGGTCGCACAAGAAGTTCTTCACCGGCGAGTCGACCTGCATCGACTGCCACCAGGGCGTTGCGCATACGGCCCCCGAAGAGCCCGCCGAGCCGGCCAAGACCTCGCTGGCGCAGTAGGGCGCAGGGTCGGGAGCCATCTGATCGCCGCGTGATCGGGCGGCAACCCGGCCGGGCCGCCGCGGCCCGCCTGTTCACCGCCGATGACCCGGTCGTCAGACGGCGGTATCCCGGACAGCCGCCGCCACCCGCGTCGCCAGCACCTTGTCGATGCGCTTGTGGTCCATGTCCACGATCTCGAAGCGCCAGCCTTCCCATTCGGCCACGTCGGCGGTGTGCGGCACGCGGCCGAGCAGCAGCATCAGCATGCCGCTGAGGGTGTTGTAGCGGCCATAGTCTTCCTCAGGCACCCGCTCCAGTTCAAGCCGGTCTTTCAGTTCAGGCACGGGGATCAGACCGTCGAGCAGCCACGAGCCGTCCTTGCGCTGCACCGCCCAGGCGTCTTCCGGGCTGGGGGTCTTGAACTCGCCGGCGATGGCCTCGAACAGGTCCTGCGGCGTGACCAGGCCCTGCACCTCGCCGTACTCGTCGACCACCAGCGCCACGTGCGATGACGTGGCGCGGAAGTTCTCCAGCAGTTCCATGCCGGTCAGCGATTCGGGCACGAACACCGCCGGTTGCTGCGCGGTGTCGAGGCTCATCTTCTCGCCCTGGACCGCCTGCTTGAGCAGTTGCCGCGCGCTGACCACGCCCACCACCTCGCGCAGGCCGCTGCGGCACACCGGGAAGCGCGCGTGGTCGCTGTCGACAACCTTCTTCAGGTTCTCGTCGATGCCGTCATCGAGATCGAGGTAGACGATGTCGGAGCGCGGCGTCATCAGGCTGGCGATCTGGCGGTCGTCGAGACGGAACACGTTGCGCACCATCGCGCGCTCCTGCTCGTCGATCACGCCGGACTCGCTGCCCTCCTCGATCATCGCGTGGATCTCTTCCTCGGTCACCGCGGTGTCGGCGGTGGTGCGCGCACCGAGCAGCCGCAGCAGCACTTCGGTCGATGCCGACAGCAGCCGCACGAACGGATGGGCGATGGCCGCCAGACCACGGATTGGCCGGGCCACCAGCCGCGCGATCTTTTCTGGCGTGAGCTGGCCGATGCGCTTGGGCACCAGTTCGCCGAACACGATCGAGAAGTAGGTGACCAGCACCACCACCAGCGCGGTGGCCAGGATGCGCGCAGTCTCCGGCTCGATCAGCTTGAAGCCATCGATCCAGTGCGCCAGCGGCTCGGCCAGCGCGGCCTCGCCGACGATGCCCGACAGCACGCCGATCGAGGTGATGCCCACCTGGATCGTCGACATGAAGCGGGTTGGATGTTCATTGAGCGCGATCGCAGCGGCTGCGCCGGCATCGCCCCCGTCGACCAGCGCCTGCAACCGCGCACGGCGGGCGGTGACCAGCGCGATCTCGGACATTGCGAACAGCCCGTTCAGCAGGATCAGTGCAGCCAGAATGAGGATTTCCATGACGACAGCCGGGGATTTCGATCCGCCTAGCTTAGCGGCACGGGCGTTACGCCGGTACCGGGGCAACGCGGCAACGCCGCCGTCGTGGCGGGCGCCGTGCCTGCCTGCGACAGATACCACTCGTTACATTCGAAACGATGCAGTCACGCCTGCCTCCAGCACAACCGCCTACAGTGCCCTCATGCGGACGTTCCGCGGGAACCACGAGAGGATGCAATGAAACTGCGTATGACACTGATGGCATTGGCGCTGGCAGGCGTACTGGGCAGCGGCACGGCGCTGGCGCACAGCGGCCCACGCCATGGCGATGGCCCGCGCGGCCCGGTAACGATCGAGCAGGTGAGCAAGCGCCTGAACGTGCTCAAGGGCGAACTGAAACTGCAACCGGCACAGATGAATGCCTGGACCGCGTTCGAGGCGAAGATCGTCAGCAACACCGAAGCGCGCCTGAAGCTGCGCGAGTCGCGCCCGCGCTCCGACGATCGCGACGCCCGCATGGACTTCCGCGTGCGGGTGATGAAGTTCAAGGCCCAGGCGGCTGAGGAAACACTGGCCGCACGCAAGGCGCTGGTGGCTACGCTCTCGCCTGAACAAAAGGCCACGCTCGACCGCTTTGGACCGGGGCGGAAGATGCGGCATGGCGGCCCGCATCACGGGTAGGTCTTCGCCGCTGCGAGCACAGCCGGAGCGCGCCGCGTGCGCCGCTCCGGCTTTTTTCCTTCAGGCCGGCTGCGCGCGCCGCGCCATTGCTCGTGCCAGCAGATAGGCGCTGACGATCAACACCACCACCACGAGGCCGAATAGCAGTTCCTTGCCGTCGGTCCAGGCATCGACTGCGGGCAGAAGAAGGCGTGCCAGGCCGAGGCCCGCGACCAGCAGCGACACACCGGCCACCGCCAGGCTCATCACGCGCGAGGCGATCACCGCGATCTGGTCAGCCCGTGCGATCAGACGCGAAATCCACAGCCCGTTGATGCCATCGGTCACCAGCATGCCCAGCGTGAACAGCACACCGAGCGCGAGCGCGTGGCCCACGCCACCGAAGTGCGTGGCGGTCACCGCGAACAGCGCCGCCTGACTCACGGTGTCGAAGCTCAGCGCGAACAGCGCACCCACGAGCGCCACCATCCAGGGCCGGCCGGCGCGATTGAGTTGTCCCAGGTAGCGACCCTTGAAGCCCACCGGCGCCACGACCTCGCCCGGTGCCGCGGCCAGCACCGCGCGCAAGTTGATAACCCCAAGCAGCGTGAGAAAGCCGAGCGAGATCAGCGTGCCGGACAGGTCAAGCCACTCCGGCGGCGTCCAGCGCTCGCTGGCATAGCCGACCGCCAGCGCGATGACCATCACCACCGCGCCGTGACCGAGTGAGAACAGCACACCGCACAGCCGCGCCCAGCGCTGCTGGCTGCGCGCGTTGAACCGCGTCAGGCCGTCGATCGTGGCCAGATGATCCGCATCGAATCCGTGCTTGAGTCCAAGCAGGAAAACGATCGCCGCCAGCGCGGTCCATTCGGTGGGCAGTTCGTGCACGGTGTGGTCCTCCACGCCCGCTGCAGCGGGATCGGTGCAGCGCGGTAGGAACTTTGCCGTGGATGTTCACACGCGGGGTTGAGGTTGATCAAGCGGCGGGTTCGATGGACGTTGTCAGTTGTCGATTCTCACTGAGTTTTGAATTTTTCTCACTGAGTTTTGAACTCGAAACAGCTGTAAATATATGATTTAAATTATTAATTCAGAGTTGTCGCATTGGACATCGCCTCCGCCATCAATCCGACGACAGATCTGTGATGGCATCTACGGGAAGCCGAACGAACCGCGAACTGTTGTTGATCGCCGCTTGGGCATACCCATCAACGACCCAGCGAATCGCCAACTCTGGCTCGCACCGGCCGCTCAGTTCAAGGCATGCCGGAGTCGCGAACTGACGGGGCGCAGAAAATCTAGGCAGAGCGATTTGCCAACCGGAGTCGACCCTCTGCTGCCAATAAGACCGGCGCCGCAGATGTCAGCT